>DATNRH010000199.1 GCA_036703605.1 Candidatus Obscuribacterales bacterium
ATTCATCGCTGGCTCAGCGCCTGGCACCCTACCACCGTGGTGATTGACCCCATTAGCAACCTGACTTCGACCGGCAGCCTGCTGCAAACAAAATCGTTCTTTATGCGGCTGATTGATCACCTCAAGGCGCAGCAAATTACCGTATTAATGACCAATTTAATCGCCGCTGGCACGCCGCTGGAACATACCGAGGTTGGCATCTCATCGCTAATGGATACCTGGCTGGAAGTGCGCTCTATTGAGCACAATGGGGAACGCAATCGACTGCTGCAAGTGCTTAAGTCTCGCGGCATGAGCCATTCTAACCAGGTGCGTGAGTTTCGCCTCACCAGCCAGGGTATTGAGCTGGTGAGCGTCTATTTGGGACAGGGGCAGGTTTTGGTGGGCACAGCGCGGGCGATCCAGGAGGTCGCCGACGACAAAGCGCGGGTCGAGCGGCAGCAGCAGGTGGCCGCTCGGCGGCGACAGCTCGAACAACAGCGCCAGGCCACTCAGACTCAGCTGGCTATGCTCCAGCTCCAGTTGGAGGCAGAAAGCACCGAATTTGAGCACCTCCTGGAAGAAGAGCGTCTCTACGCAGCCGGGGCGCAGCGCGACCAAGCGACCATCGCCCAGCTGCGTCAGGCCGACTAGCCTTACCCGTTGCGTTTCAATTCTCTGCTGACCCTCCTGAAACTATGAGAACCCCTACCATGACGCAAGCGAATCAACCAAACCAGGCGGAACCCGAACTCTGGCAACTGCGCCTATATGTCGCCGGGCAAACCCCCAAATCAGTGACGGCCTTTGCCAATTTAAAGCGGCTGTGTGAGGAATACATGCCAAATCAATACCGCATTGAAATTGTTGATCTCTTGCAGCACCCAGAGCTGGCTCAGCAAGACAAAATTTTGGCGATTCCTACCCTGGTACGGCGACTTCCTCCCCCAATTCGGCAAATTATTGGCGATTTATCTAACCAAGAGAAAGTCATTGTGGGGCTTGACATTCGGCCAGGAGGAAACAAAGCAACTATGGATAGTAGCAACCCTTAAACGTGACCACTCAACGTGAATGTTATGGTGAATGACTTGCCCCAAGACCCCATGAACGATCTGCTCCCAGACCAGGCTGTGTCGCCTGAGGAAAGCGATGCCCTAACGGCTAGTTTTGAGCAGGCGATCGCCCATGATGATCAGCAACACTACCTCCTGCGGTTGTTTGTGGCTGGTGCCACCCCGCGATCGATTCAGGCCCTAGAACGGCTCAAATCTCTCTGTGAAACCTATTTGCAAGGGCGCTATGAGCTAGAGGTCATTGATATCTACCAGGCACCGTCGGCGCTCGGAGCCGACAATATCGTGGCGATTCCCACGCTGGTCAAACAGTTGCCATTGCCCCTGCGACACATTGTGGGCGACCTGTCTGACACCGAAAAAGTCTTGAAGGGCTTAGACCTAATCCCGAAGGAGTGACGATTGGGGAAGGGCTAGGCCTGTCACAACCCCAACTAAAACACATTCTGTGGATTGACCTATGGGCAATGAACGAGATAGTGATAAAACCAAAGCCGAGCTGTTAGCCGAAATTCAGTCCCTACGCGATCGCCTGACCGCCAGCGAAGATACTCTGCGCGCGATCCAGAGTGGCGAGGTCGATGCGCTAGTGGTTTCGACCTCAGACGGGCCTCGCATTTTTACCCTGCAAACCGCTGACCAATCCTATCGGCTGCTGGTTGAAGAAATGCAGCAGGGCGCAGCCATTTTATCGGCTGAAGGGTTGATCGTATACGGCAATCAAAGCCTGGCCGATTTGTTACAGCGGCCCCTAGAGCACCTGATCGGCGCTCATTTTCAGCAGTTTCTATCGCTGCAAGACAGCCTGCTATTTCAATCGCGAACGGGAGCAGCGGCCCAGAAGGAAAACGATACCCTGGAGCTGTTTCTGATTTCCTCCAGTGGCGTTGAAATTCCGGCCTATATTACGATCAGCTCACTCAATGTTAATGAAGCATTGATGACCTGCGTGGTGATTACCGACCTCACCCAGCAAAAACGCCATGAAGAGACCTTGGCGGCGGAGCGGCTATCTCGGTTCATCCTAGAACAGGCGGGTGAGGCTATTCTCGTCTGCGATGCCGATGGCATCATTATTCGGGCGAGTCAGGTGGCCTGTGAACTCTGGGGGCAAAAACTGCTCGGGCAACCCTTTGATCGATTAGGCCTCATGTCTGCTGCGGCTCCATCGATGTCCCCAGAGGACCAAGACATTACCCCGCTTGAACCTGGCGCGGGGGCTCAGGCTCCCTTTGCGCTCGCTACTATCCTGGGGGGCGATCGCATTCAAGGGCTTGAGGTCGAGCTGCAAACTCCGCAGGGGCAGCACTTAAGTTTCATTCTCAGCGCTCGCCCCCTGGCGGATGTAGACAACCAACAGCTCGGGGCGGTGGTGCTGTTGACCGATATTAGCGCTCGCCAACGCTTTGAGGCCAGTCTAAAGTCGCAACAGGAGCAGTTGCAGCAGCAGCTTGCCGAGATTGAAACCATCTATCAGTCGGCCCCCATTGGCCTCAACGTGCTAGACCGGGAGCTGCGCTTTGTGCGAGTTAACCAAAAGCTGGCGGAAATGAATGGGCTATCGATAAAGGCGCATCTGGGCCGCACTATTCGAGAGCTATTGCCTAACTTGGCTGACCAGGCCGAAGCGATGCTGCGCCCGATTCTAGAAACGGGTGAACCGCTGCTGAACATAGAAATCAGCGGCGATACCCCGGCCCAGCCCGGTGTACAGCGCACCTGGGTCGAGAGTTTCTGGCCCCTCAAAGATGGCGATCGCATCATTGGCATCAGCACT
>DATNRH010000200.1 GCA_036703605.1 Candidatus Obscuribacterales bacterium
AAATTTCCGCCGTGTATAACCGTCTACCGGAGATGTACCAATCCCTACGCGAGATTCGCCGTCAACTCAAGTAGGCAGGCTCTCAATTAGGAATTCCAATCAGGTCAGGAATTCCAATCAGGATATGAGGAGAGAGCCGGGCGCAGTCTGGCATATCTGAACCATGCCATGGACCGATCCGACTTCCCCTGCGAATACCTCGAAAGGCTTCTGCTCCTCTATTTGCCGCCGTAGTAAAACGCGATTTCCTTATCCTTGAGCGGCGCAAAATCTGCATCGATCAACTTTTGGTTTAATTCCGCTTGGGGCAGATGTTTCGCACCAATCCGCACAATCCGCGATCGCATCGTATTGCTCACACCACTGCGCTGCCGGTTGGACTCGTAGCCCATGACGGTGGTGTAAAGATCAAGCTTTGCCGTGGGAATCGGACTACCATCAAAATCAATGCCAGCAGCGATCGCTGTATCTACAGCATCGGCTCCAGTCGTTTGTTGAAGATCGGGAGACATGGTTCAATTCTGGTTAAGGGTCTAAAACAATGGGTCGAACGCCCGTTAGTGTTTAGCGTAGTCGAAATTGGGGACAGTTCAACCCAGCGATCGCCCTCAGATCCACGGTGTGCAGCGGAGATATGCCTATGGCTGAACCTCAACCTCGGGGGCCCATGAATCGAACCCTGATTCTCACCGAGAGCGATCGCGATCGCCTCCAACCCCGTCTGCTCGATGCTGCTGCCCTATCGCCTCAAGCCCCCTTGCCCACAGGTACTCTCTGGGGCGATTGCCTCCAGTTTGCCTCCCAGATGCCGCACCAGTCAGTCGATCTACTCATTCTTGACCCGCCCTATAACCTTACGAAAAATTTCCACGGCTACCAGTTCACCCAGCAACGCGCTGAAGACTATACCGCTTGGCTACGGCAGGTAGTTTTGGCCTTCATACCCTTGCTGAAGCCAACTGCTAGCCTGTATATCTGCGGCGATTGGCGCTCCTCAACCTCAATTTTTGCCGTCGCCGCCGACTATTTTGTCGTCCGAAATCGCATCACCTGGGAGCGGGAAAAGGGACGAGGAGCCAAGAAAAATTGGAAAAATGCGAGCGAAGATATTTGGTTTTGCACCGTCAGCGATCGCTACACCTTCTGCGTTGATGCTGTCAAGCTCCGGCGGCGAGTTCTAGCGCCCTACCGCCATGCAGATGGCCAACCTAAGGACTGGCAGGCGACTGAAGACGGCAATTTTCGTGATACCCATCCGTCTAATTTCTGGAGCGATATCACCATTCCCTTTTGGTCGATGCCCGAAAATACCGATCATCCCACCCAGAAAAGCGAAAAGCTGATCGCCAAACTGGTGCTAGCGAGTAGCCAACCCGGTCAAGTCATCTTGGATCCATTTGTGGGCAGTGGCACCACCTCGGTGGTCGCCAAAAAATTGGGACGTCAGTATCTGGGCATCGATCGCAATCTAGACTACTGCCTGTTAACCGAGCGACGGCTGGAACTAGCCGACCAACATCCCGCCATTCAAGGCTTTACCCACCAGGTTTTCTGGGAACGTAATTCCTCACCGCCACCGGATTGAGCCAGCTAGGAGCGATCGCCCCTCTAGCTTCCCTTTAGGAGTTAGCAACGTTAGCCTACTCATGGGCGATCGCATTGGGCATCATCGTGCCCGTGAGAATCGCATTGTGAAGATTCACCTGGTTGAGATTAGCGCTAATCAAAATCGCATCGGTGAGGTTCGCTTCACTCAAGTTGGCCCAGCTTAAGGAAGCACGATGCAAATTTGCCCCCGTTAAATCTACCCCACGCATAGATGTCCAGTTGAGGTTGACACCGCGCATGTTAGCTGATCGAAAGACGGCATTTAGGAGGCTCGCGCCCGTGAAGCGAGCCCGACGCAGATCAGAATCTTCTAAATTGGCCTCATCAAGGTTAGCTCCTTGCAAAATGGCATCAATCAGCTTGGCACCACGGAGAATGGCCCCGGTCAAAATAGCGTTGGTCAGATTGGCAGATTCAAGAATGGCATCCGTGAGGTTTGTGTCAATCAACTTAGTGCGATTGAGGCAAGCATCACGTAAATTAGCGGCCTGCAGCGTCGCCTTATTCAAGCTAGCTTCCCCTAGATTGGCATCTTGTAAAATACTGCGGCTCATATTCACCTGAATCAGGCGTGTTCCTCGCAGTCCAGCACCCGTGAGATTGGCTTCAACTAGCTTGGCCTGGGTTAAGTCTGCACCAATTAGGTTTGTTTCAATCAAATTGGCTTGATTGAGATTTGCCCCAAAAAGGTTCACTTCCCGAAGATTAGCCATGCTGAGATTGGTACCACTCAGGTCTGCTCCACTGAGATTGGCTCGACGAAAATTAATACCGCTGAGATCATGCCCCTTCAGGTTTTGACCCACCAAGCTAATTTCGCGAAAATCTCGTTCCCCTGCTGAATACTGGCTCAGCAGTTCATCAACTTGCATGATCCGCTGTCTCTCATAAAAGAATATATCTATCGCCTTAGCTATCCTTAGGGTGCCCGTTTTCTGGCGCTAGCTGCCATGGTGGCTACTGCGCAACGTTGGCCCGCGATCGCTCCTCCCCGCGCAGTCCCTCATGCGTGCGATAAAGCACCTGTAGGAATCCGTATCGTGGATGATATGGATGGCGATCGATCAAGCCTAAGGACGGGATCGGGCATAGGTGGAGATGATGAGATGATTTACTCACGCTTCCAGCATTAAGGCTGTGAATCCGGAGGATTTGGGGCGTGAGCAAGGCAGATGGTTCATATATCAACTAGATGGTCAAACAATCGACTCTATTGTTCCACCTATCCTGCCTGGAGACTGTATCAGCGATGGAGATGTCTGGTGACCTATATCACTGCCTTGGGGGGATCAAGGCGATCGCTGCCTAGCCCTAATCTCGATCTAGCCTAGAACATCGCGCAACGCTGCTTGAAGGTTTGCAAACTGATAGTGAAATCCAGCCGCTTGAGTTCGCTGAGGGAGTACCTGCTGTCCCTCTAGCACCACCTTGGCAGCATCGCCTAGGAGCGCTTCTAGGGCAATCTCTGGCACCGGTAGCCAAGAAGGACGGTTGAGAGTCTCGCCCATGACATGGCAGAACTCTGACATCCGCACGGGGTTGGGAGCGGTGGCATTGAGGACACCCTCGTAGCTCGGCTGGCTGAGCGATTGGATGATCAGTTCCACAAGGTCATCGCGATGGATCCAAGACACCCATTGCTTCCCAGTCCCAAGGGGTCCACCTGCAAAAAGGCGAAAGGGGGTAATCATCTTGGCGATCGCTCCTCCCTCTAGGCCAAGTACAATACCCGTGCGCAGAATCACCAACCGCGTGCCGCTTTCTTTGACACGCATAGCTTCCGCTTCCCAGGCTTGGCACACCTGCGCCAGAAAATCATTCCCCGCTCCACTGGTTTCATCAAAACTAGCGGTTTCACTGGTGCCGTAGTAGCCAATGGCAGACCCGCTGACCAAAACAGACGGCTTTGGATCAGCTTGGGCGATCGCATCCACCAGTAAACGGGTCGTCAGTTGGCGGCTTTCTAAAATGATCCGCTTGCGTTCCGGCGTCCAGCGGCTCTCCGCAATGGGCTCACCGGCCAAATTCACTACGCCATCACAACCCGCGATCGCCTGCTGCCACTCGCCGGCCTGGGTTGGTGTGTAGGCAATGTTGGTAACTGTGGGAAAGGATGACGAGGGAAACACCCGATTAGCATGACCTAGGTTGCGGGTGAATACCACGACAGAATGGCCCGCTTGGCTCAGTCGTTCAACCAAACGACTTCCCACAAATCCTGTTGCACCCGTGATGGCAACCTTCATGCACCTACTCCTTATCAATATGGACTGGAAAATCTATCTTTAAGTCTCCCCTATTCAGGGAAAATTCGGGGGATCAACACAATTTGGCGACACCATCAAGCCGGGTGACGTAGCCCAACACCTCACCCATTCCCCTCGCCTCCGAAGACAGCGTAACGCATCCAAGCCTCATGAGAGGTGCGTTACGGCTTCGCCTAACGGCACCCTACCAGGCAAGGGTTTTAAACCTTGTGGACACAGATCTTGTGGACACAGATGTTGAATGGGTGTGTAGCCAGTTAAAGGAACATCTTGATGCTGCTTTAGGTGGGCGGTTCACCATATTCCATGCCATTAGCTGCCGCGTAGGCATCCATAAATCGCTGAAACCGCTCCCAGTGCTCCTCTTGATCTAGCTCAATTTTGCATTCCACCCGCTGAAGATCGTCACCTTCCGGGCCACCAAATACAAATTGAACCGAGGACGGCTCTATGAGGATAGTACCTTCCCCATCCGTTAGCCGCAGCGCCTTAGCAAAACGCTTGCGGTAGCTGTTGAATTGCTCAATGGACTTCAGGCGGGTGAACTGCAGCACCACGATGCGCAGTCCCGATTGGCGATCGCGTCGGAGGCTGACGCCACTCAGCTCTTCTGAGATCCCCTCAAAAAATTCGATGGAAGGAGTAGAAGATGTCACCGTCAATACCAAACTCATGTCTCAGTATACAAAAGTGTTGGGGATTACATGGGGACTATCGACAGGATTGCCGATTCATCTAGGAGCGATCGCTCTCTGATCCAAAATCTTCTACAGTAAAAGAGTTCATGTCTGCCAAGCCAGCGATCGCCCGAAGCTCGACTGGTCTTGCCATACATTGCTGCTTTGCGCTAGCTCCGCGCTAGCCTAGGTTCACCCCATCCCCCTGGCTTCATGCTGCAACTGGTTCAGTCATCGATCTGGCTTCAAATCGCTATTGTGCTCCTCTGGCTGGGAGTGGTGGGTATTGCCGCCGATACGCTCCATCGCCGCACGCCAGCGGGGCCAGAAATTATTCGCAAAGTTGTTCACATGGGGGTTGGCAACGTGATTCTCTTAGCCTGGTGGTTGGAGATTCCCGCTTGGCTAGGGGTGAGTGCATCCATCTTGTTCAGTGCGATCGCTCTCCTGTCTTACCGACTGCCCATTCTGCCGGTGATCAACACCGTGGGGCGCAAAAGCCTAGGCACCTTCTTCTATGCCATTAGTTTTGCCATCCTGATTGCCTGGTTTTGGGCCCTGCAGATGCCCCAATATGCTGCCGTGGGGATTTTGATTATGACCTGGGGCGATGGCATGGCAGCGCTGGTCGGTCAACGCTTTGGGCGGAATTTGTATAAGCTATGGGGCATGCAAAAAACCTGGGAAGGCTCCTGTGCCATGGCCATGGTTAGCTATGGTGTGAGTAGCGGCATTTTGTGGGGGGTGCAGGGCAATGTCTGGCAAACCTGGCTGGTGCCGGTGGGGATTGCCCTTGGTGCAACGACCTTAGAAGCCTTTTCAAAGCTAGGTATTGACAATCTCACGGTGCCGGTGGGCAGTGCAGCGATCGCCTTCTGGCTGAACCAGTTGGGACCAATCTAGGAACGGCCAAGGGAATCGTGTTCCGTACAACAGCAGTTTTGCGCCAGTCTCAGGCAATCTGAACCATATAGTCATCTAGCATGAGGATTTGCATGGAGATCGGGGTACCTAAGGAAATTAAGGATCAGGAATTTCGTGTAGGGCTAAGTCCCAGCAGCGTTAGAGGGTTGAGCGATCGCGGCCATACGGTCTTTGTCGAAACCCAGGCTGGAGATGGGGCGGGCTTCACGGATGATGATTACCAACAAGCCGGTGCCAAACTGGTGTCCACGGCGCAAGAGGCCTGGTCTCGGCAGCTAGTTGTGAAGGTGAAGGAACCTCGCCCAGGAGAATATGACCTGATGCAGGCCGGTCAGATCCTGTTCACCTACCTGCACCTAGCCGCCGATCGCGCGTTGACGGAACAGCTCATGGCCGCCAAGGTGACAGCGATCGCCTACGAAACGGTGGAAGTGAATCGCACCCTGCCGCTGCTGACGCCCATGAGCATCATTGCCGGACGGCTATCGGTGCAGTTTGGGGCCAGGTTCTTGGAAAAGCAGCAGGGCGGCCGCGGCGTCTTGCTGGGGGGCGTGCCGGGGGTACGCCCAGGCCGGGTGGTCATCCTCGGAGGTGGCGTGGTGGGCACCGAAGCCGCCAAGATGGCCATTGGCTTGGGAGCGCAGGTGCAGATCGTGGACATTAACCTAGCGCGGTTGAATGAACTGGAGGAGCTGTTCGGATCACGGGTGGAGCTTGTGTTTAGCAGCGCGGCCCAGATCGAAGCGATCGTACCTGAGGCCGATCTGCTGATTGGGGCAGTGTTGGTGCCAGGGCGCAAGGCTCCTACCCTCGTACCCCGCGCCTATGTAGAAAAGATGCGACCCGGTTCCGTCATTGTCGATGTAGCGGTGGATCAAGGCGGCTGCATTGAGACCCTGCACCCCACGTCTCATTCCAGCCCCATCTATGTAGATGCGGGGGTGGTGCATTATGGTGTGCCCAATATGCCCGGCGCGGTGCCCTGGACGGCGACCCAAGCGCTGAATAACAGCACCTTTCCCTATGTGATGCAATTAGCAGACCATGGCGCGGCGGCGCTGGAGCGGGATGGGAATTTGGGCAAAGGGCTGAATGTCACAGAAGGTGCCTTGATCCATCCGGCGGTGAAGCAGGTGTTTCCTGATTTGTAGCAGCCTGTAGGATTCAAGCCAAGTTCGATGGCGTTATGAGTGAGAAACTCCAGGGATGGGTTGATGGCTGAGCGATCGCGTAACGCATCAACGCCTTACAAGATCATGCGTTACGGCTTTGCCTAACAGCATTCTCGCGATACGCGATCAGAGAATGCCCATTTCCCTGCAACCTACGGGCCACTAGCCATCGCTGAGGGGCTGAAGTACGGGCGATCGCTGCCGTTGCCGAGCTGCATCGACGGCCTGCTGTTGGTCACGACGGGAGATCCAACGGTGGTAGGTGCGGGTGTGGATGGCGACGGAATGCCCCATC
>DATNRH010000201.1 GCA_036703605.1 Candidatus Obscuribacterales bacterium
GAGATCATCCGCTGGCTCTTCGCCCTCGGACACGGTGCCTGGTTCCTCTTCGGGTTCCTCAGTCACCGCCTCATCCGGCTCAACGTCATCCGGTTCAGGCTGGGTGGGAATCACCAGCCCATCACCCACTGCCCCCCCGACGATCTCAACGTCAGGATCAACAGCCGTCTCTTCCTCAGGTTCGACTGGCTGTTCTGCTGTGGGAGTTTCCTCGTCCGGCTCTTCTGCTACTGGAGTGTCTGGAGCTTCAACCTCAGCTTCCGCTGTCGTCTCGTCATCGGCTTCGACCGGCGCTTCCGCTGCTGGAGTTTCCTCAGCCGGTTCTTCTTCGGCTACCGGAGTATTTGGAGTTTCAACCTCGGCTTCTGCTGCCGTTTCTTCCTCCGTTTCGGCAGGCACTTCTGCAACCGTCTCCTCTTGAGCCTCAGACTCCCCATTATCGGGGAAGGCCAGAGCATCCTCAACGGGGGTAGAGTCGGCAGGCGGAGCTGTATCTGCAGCCGTATCGTCGGGCTCTGCCGTCTCCGGCTGCTCAGTAAAGACGTCTGGCTCTTCTTGAATCTCGGGAGCTGGGGATGCGGGCGCAAAAGATGCAGCAGGTGCTGGAGCAGGTGCTGGAGCAGGTGCTGGAGCAGGTGCGGGCGGAGCTGTCGCAACAGTTCTGGTACCTGCTGACCCTGCCAAAAAGTCTGTAGCTACCCAAGCTCCGTCTGTGGTTTCAGCCCAGAAGTAGGAGCCTGCAGGGACTTGAGCGCCCGTCAAGAAGACTACTGCACCATCTGCTAAACTGCCGACGACCTCACCATTAGGCGTGCGCCGTAGGTTCACGCCACCGCCTGCCTGGGTCGTGATCACCGCAGTTCTTGCGGAGCTATCCACCACACCCGCCTGGCTAGACACCAAGGTAGCTTGTCCAGAGGTAGAGGTGGCTGAATATTGAAGAAAGTCTGTGGCTACCCATTGACCATCACTGAGCTCTGCCCAGGTATAGCCGCCTGCTGATACTTCGCGTCCTGTCAACGATACAGGCGCGCCATCCGGTAATCCACCTGAGATGGCTCCATTGGGCGTGCCTCGGAGATTAACGCCGACGCCACTACGGGTGACGATCAGTGCCTGCCCAGTAGCCATGCCTCCACCGGAACTAGCTGGAGCGACTCCTACTGTGTCTACCAAATCCCCAAGACCAAGGGAACTCAGGGTTTCTGGGCCAGCTTTACCGTCTGCTAGGAGCCCCATAGCTGCTTGGTAGCGCAGAACGGCTGCTTCGGTTCTAGCGCCGTAGATGCCATCAGCCGTCACCCCTAGCGATCGCTGAATATCGGCTACAGCACCTCCGGTACTACCCTTGCGGTAGATCATGGCTTCGGCGGGCGTGGCTGCACTGAGCAGGGTGAAGAGGGCGATCGCTCCAACTAACCCCATCCAGGCCGAACTGGGGATGCGCCAGTCAGCCAACCCAAACTCACGCATGGGTGCTTGGGGGGAGGGATCAGAATAGGCAACCGAGTGGTGGATAAAGGCAAGTGATTCCATAATGCCCCTGTCGTGGCGTAATGGTGGCTAGACAACAGGCGATCGCCCTAGCGTGGCTGAGCCGCATCTAGTACTCTTAACTCTTCCTAGTGTAGGTGAGTCCTGAGCATAACCAAGGCGCACCCTATAGGTGCCTTCAGTGCGATCGCTAACATCACAACTATATAAAGACTTCCCTAAAACAGCCACCCTTTCGCCAAGCAGTTTACAAACCCTGTGCTAGCTGATCTGTAAAGATGCCATTAGCCTACGAAGCACAGTTGACACTCCCTGGTAGTTTTACCTGCTAGACATCAGCCGATGAACTCAACCAGGTTGCCCTAGAGAGTACCGATTATTTTGACGCTGCTCCAATCCTAGGGGCGATCGTTCTGAGTTCTGGAGGTCGATCGTTCAGAACGCTTGCGTAGGCAATCAAGCATTTGCTGTCTGACGGCTTGAGACCAGCGGTCAAAGTCTCCCGGCGTGACGACTGTCAATGTCGAATGCTGCTCACGACGGGCACTGGAATTTGCTTGGAAATCCATGACAGTTATTGCATTGGGGTTCATCCCTAGGCTGACATAGATTGCTATGGATCAGCATCTAGCTCTATGCGCTTATTGCATGTTGGGAATGTATTATTCGCAAGATAGGGATTTTCTATGCTTCAACGTATGCTGCAGAGGTAGTAACCGTGGTACTTTGCCTGTTCTGCTCTTGATGCCCTCAGGTTGTTCTTGAAATGGGCGTGTCAGGATTTGTCCATGTGCCACAGGATAATTTAGGCATCAATCTTTACATCTAAGTGATTTACATCTAAATGTGAGAGCTGCTTCACGGACAAAACTTGTTGGTCAGTTGATCGAAAGCCCTCACCTTTAGGCGAGGGAGCCGGAGAGGTGAATGGGATCCCGTCACCCAAGGTACAGGGATTGGGGGCTAAGCTTTTGTCAGTCAATCAGGCGCTGGGCTAGGCTCGTTAAGGCGTCGCCGGTGACGCGACAGGTGCGCCAATCGGGTAAGACGGTGGCTCCCATGGTTTTGTAAAAGCGGATGGCGGGTTCGTTCCAATCCAACACGCTCCACTCCAGCCGTCCTAGGTCGCGATCGACGGCAAGCTGGGCCAGGGTTTGCAAAAAGGCTTGACCAATCCCCTGCCGCCGATAGTCGGGCAACACAAACAGATCTTCTAGGTAAATGCCTGGCTTGGTGAGAAAGGTTGAGTAGTTGTAGAAAAATAGCGCGAAGCCGACAATCCGCTGATCTACTTCCGCAACCAAAGCTTCCACATAGGGGCGATCGCAAAATAGATGATTGTGCAAACTCTCGGCATTGCCCACCACGTGGTGAGACAACTCTTCATAATCCGCCAAGGCCTGCACCAACTCAAACAAGACGGGGGTATCGGGAGGATGAGCTGGGCGAATCGAAAGACCTGGGGAATGAGAAACCATTGTGCGTTAACAATTAATGTATTGATCTAGCTCCCACGCCGTTACTTCAGCGTTATGAGCATTCCATTCATGATACTTGAAGCCTAGGAACGTCTTGGCAGCCTGTTCTCCCATCATGGCCATGAGTAGGGGGTCTTGCTCGAAACACTGGAGCGCTTCTAGCAAACTGGTGGGCAACATGTCTAGATTAGAAAACTCCGAGCCTCGGACAAACATGTTTTCATCCAAGCGATCGCCCGGACTAGTATGCTGAGCGACCCCATCCAATCCGGCGGCCAACAGGGCGGCCTGGGCTAGGTATAAGGTAGTGGCTCCATCCAGCAATCGGCATTCAAACCGTCCGGCATCGGGAATGCGGATCATGTGGGTGCGGTTGTTGCCGCCATAGGATAGGTAGCGAGGGCTCCAAGTGCTGCCGGATTCGGTGGTGGTGGCTCCTAGGCGGCGGTAGGAGTTAATGGTGGGATTACAGAGCGCCGTCATGCTCCGGGCATGACCGAGCACCCCAGCCAGGAATTCGTAGCCCAGGGTGGAGAGCCCTAGTTCATCGTTTAGGTCGGCGAAGACATTGGTGTCTCCTTGCCAGAGGCTCATGTGGATATGGGCCCCATTGCCGGTGAGGTGGCTGAAGGGCTTGGGCATGAAGGTGGCGGTCAGCCCCTGCTGTTCTGCCAAGCTCTTCACCATGTATTTGTAAAACACGTGGCGATCGGCGGTGGTCAGGGCATCGTCGTAAGTCCAGTTGATCTCAAACTGCCCATTAGCATCTTCGTGGTCGCACTGGTAGGGCTCCCAGCCCAGTTGCTCCATGTAGGTGACCAAGGTGGAAATGAAGCCAAACTGCCGCATCAGGTTCATTTGGTCGTAGCAGGGGCGGGTGGCGGTGTCTAGGTCGTCGGCAATTTTGTAGCCCTGCTCGGTTTTCTTCAGCAGCAGAAACTCGGCTTCCACACCCGTTTTGTAGGTATAGCCGAGGGTTTGACATTGTTCCAGCACCCGCTTAAAAATCACCCGAGGTGCGGCTTCAAAGGGCTGGCCATTCATATACACATCGCTCGCGACCCAGCCCACGGTGGGTTCCCAGGGCAGCACAATCAGCGAGTTGGGATCGGGAATGGCGGCAATATCAGGTACTTCGGGCCCTAGACCCAGGTTGGAGGCAAAGGGCGCAAAACAGGCCCCATTTTTCTCGACGTCAGCAATTTGTCGAGCGGGCACCAGCTTGGCGCGGGTTCCGCCCAGCAGATCTGTGTAGGAAACCAGGAAAAATTCTAGTCCCAAATCCTTGGCCTGCTCAACCAGGCTTTTCTCCGACGGCAACGTTCCAACCATAGCGGCTCTCCGAATGTCGTTTCTCAGTAAATCAACCTTTTTGATCCAGTATTTGTATAGTTAGATACGTTTCATGGTTTCCGTGGCGGGCGATCGCTTTTTTCCTAGCTCATGCACCCTTCATGACCAATCTAGGCAGGCCAAATCACAGTCCGTAGCCATCGTTACAAACTTGTTTGGAGAGCGATCGCACACTTGACATAACAATTTTCTTATCGTTCCGTCCAACCCAGTTCTTCGGTACTTGGCAGCTCCTAAGCACAAGTGTCCAGAGCTTTTCATGCTTACCTGTCTAGGATAAATCCATCCCAAGACAGGTATAAAAAAGAGCGATCGCCCTTTTACTCACGAATTCCATTGAGTGTTATCCACCTGAGAGTTACTCATGTCGCCTGAAGCAACAGAATTTCTCGGAACCTTCGTCACAGAGACCTACTATTACTGGGCCTCTGTGTTCATGCTCGCCATTCACGCAGGCTTCCTTGCCTACGAGGGCGGTGCAGCCCGGACTAAGAATGTGTTGGCCACCATGGTCAAAAACCTGCTCACCCTATCCGTCGTGGGGTTGTCTTTCTACTTCTTTGGCTGGTGGGTCTATGCAGGGTTCTCCATCTTTCCGCGCTTTGGTCCAATTCTTGGCCCTTGGACTAGCGAACTCCCCGCCAACCTTGGCACCCTGGACGGTGATGGCCTGTTGGACTTTGTTGCTAGCACCTATCCATGGTCAACGGCGATGGCCCCCAACCTTTCGGATAATCTAACCGGGGTCTTTTGGTTCGCCTTCAGCTTGTTTGCCATGACCACCGCTTCGATTATGTCTGGAGCCGTGATTGAGCGCATTCGCCTCGGTGCCTACCTAATCTTGGCCGTCGTTCTCGGGGGATTTACCTGGGTGGTGGCAGGATCGTGGGGTTGGAACTACTGGGGCTGGTTTAACACCATGGGCTACCACGACTTCGGTTGTTCAGCCGTCGTCCATGGCGTGTCGGGATTCTTCGCCCTAGGGGTTTTGATTAATCTTGGGCCTAGAATTGGTAAATACGACGCCAACGGCACCCCCCGCGATATTCGTCCCCACAATCTGCCTCTGACTATGGTGGGATTGATGCTGATTTTTGTCGGCTTCTACGCCTTCCTAGCTGGCTGCGTGATTTTTGGTCCTGGTGCAACAGTGGAAAGCACGATTTACGGTTCTCCCATGACCCTTGCCTCCATTGGGGTGAATACAACTCTAGCGCTCTGTGCAGGGATTGTGGGTGCTTACCTTGGCTCCAAGGGTGATCCATTTTTCACGATTTCCGGTGGGCTGGCGGGCATCATCTCCGTGGGCGCTGGGTTAGATTTGTACTCTCCGCCGTTGGTTATTCTAATTGCCTTCATCGGTGCGGTCACGATGCCTTGGGTGGGCAAGTGGATTGAGAAAATTGGCATTGATGATGCCGTGGGTGCCTTTGCGGTACATGGCTATTGCGGCATGTTGGGCGCGATGACCGTGGGCATTATGGCCAGCGGCTACCAAGTGCTAGACTATCCTCCCATTAACTTTGGTGGACAGTTGCTGGGTACGTTCCTCTGCACCATTGTGCTGGGCTTGATTCCCGGGTATGGGGTGAGCTGGGTACTCAAGAAAATGAACCTGCTGCGCGTACCGCCTGAGGAAGAAATTGAAGGGTTGGATATCGGTGACTTCGGCGTTACTGGCTACCCGGAATATACGATTGTTCCCGAAGCTGCTGAACGTACCGAAGCCCCTATCAGTCACTAGTTCTTGGATCAGAGGAGACTGTTATGTTGATGATTGAAGGCTTGGCTGTGGCCAGCCCGTTCCAAACCTGGGCCGAGTTTGAAGGAGCTATTGATGGTCCCACCGGCGGCGCGATCTATACCTTTGCCGATCGCCCTGGAATTACTGCCATCTTGCTGATTGTCTCGGCGCTGATGTTCATCTATTTTCTCTATGCGTCGTTCCACACCAAGATCAACGACGAACCAGCCAAGAGCCCTACAGCCTTAGGAGTACTGTTCCTGGCTGGAGCCGTCTCTCTGGCCTCAGCGGCCTACGATGCCTATGCCAACCGCCAACCCCAAGAGGCCTTCCAGCGGCGCTCTACGCCGGACGCGATCGCTCGTCAGCGATCAGGGTCGCCGATGTTGTTGGGGCTAATGGGCATGACGGCTAGTCTACCAAAAGCATTTCAGACGCGATCGAAGCGCCGCCGTAAACCTAGCCGCGATCGCTATTCTCGGTTCTAAAACCGAACGTCTGTTTAATCTTCCGCTGTTGCGGTTGCAATGTGTTGAAGGGTGGGGCCATCGTGCCCCTTTTTTTATGGCAATTTAGGCTGAAGCAAGAATTGTAAGATTGCTCCCTTCAGCCGTGCTCTGCTACATCACCAGCCAAGCTTTCAGCTATGGCTGGAGTACTACGAAGGATCTTGATAGATGGATTAATCTGAGAGCGATCGCTCATCTAGAGATTACACTGAGCAAAAGATCTAGAGCCTTCTGGTGATTTACCTATGTCTCTCCCAAACGGCCCCAAAACCCCACCATTACTGCTTTTGCTACGATGGATTGCTGATCCCATCTCCATTTTGCAAGCCTGTGCCCAGCAGTATGGCGAATGTTTTACGCTCAATCTTGGGCGATACGCTCCTTTCGTCTTTTTTAGCCACCCTGAAGCCATCGAGCAAATTTTTGCGTTAGGAGATGATGCGGTGCAGGTAGGCTCGTCTAATAGCATCCTGCGTCCTACCCTGGGTGATCATTCCTTGCTGTTACTCGACGGCGATCGCCACCAGCGGCAGCGACAGTTATTGATGCCATCCTTCCACGGGGAACGAATGCGCGCCTATGGAGCGTTGATTCAGCAGGTCACCGAGCAGGAGATCCAAACCTGGACAGCGGATCAGGTTTTCACCCTTCGTCCTGCCATGCAGCGTATTTCCCTGCAGGTGATCATCGAGGCTATTTTTGGCGTTCAGGACAGCGATCGCGCCCAGGCACTACAGCAGCGCACGGCGGATTTACTGCACCTGACTACGTCACCCCTAGGCTTTGCCTCCGCCTTCTTCCCCATCCTGCAGCGTGATTTTGGACGGTGGAGTCCGGGGGGGAAATTTCTCTACCTGAAGCAGCAGGTGGATGATTTGATCTATGCCGAAATCCGTGATGGGCGATCGCACTTGGACCCTAGTCGCACCGACGTGTTGAGCCTGATGATGACAGCGGTAGATGAGCAGGGCCAGGGCATGACCGATGTGGAACTGCGGGATGAACTGATGACCCTCTTGCTGGCGGGGCATGAAACCACGGCAACGGCCCTGAGCTGGGCTTTGTACTGGATCTATCAAAATCCTGCCTTGGTGCAGCAACTGCGTGATGAGTTGGCCCAACCCAGCGAGGGCGATCGCCTTTCCCTGATGCGGCTACCCTTGCTGAATGCTGTTTGTATGGAAACCCTGCGCATTTATCCCGTCGCTTTTATTGCTGGGCCACGCTTTTCCCAGAAACCCATTTCAATTATGGGCACAACGTTTCCGGCAAACACCCTGCTCACCCCCTGTATTTACCTAGCCCACCGGCGTTCTGAGCTGTATCCTGACCCAGAAACCTTCCGCCCGGAGCGCTTTCTCGATCGACAGTTTTCTGCCTTTGAGTTTTTGCCCTTTGGTGGCGGCAATCGGCGCTGCATTGGCTCTGCCTTTGCTCTGTTTGAGATGAAGCAGGTGTTGGCTACCATCCTCAGCCACTGTGACGTGGCGATCGCTGAACCCCAGCCCGTTCGCCCTGTGCGGCGAGGGGTAACCATTGCTCCCAAAACGGGAATTCGTGCCCAGCTTGTAACTCCTCAGAACAAGGGCACGTATGTATCGATGCCAATGCCGAAGACCGTGCCATCAAAGTTGACAGAATGATCGGTAGAGTTGCCTAGGCTATAGCCGCCGTAGAGCAGGACGCGAGTGCGGCGGTTGAGATCATAGGTCAACTCTGCCACCAGTTGATGGTAGGAATCGAGGCGATCGCGGTGAGTAAAGTCTACATGGGTAAATCGGTAGTCTAGACCCACCGCCAGATTGGGCTGTAAAGCATGACTTAGACTGGCGCTTAGGGACTGAATCACCCGACTGCGATCGCTCGGATCGGCAATGCTCCAACGGGCTTGATAGGTACTGCTGACGACCAGATCATCAGCTAGATCGTGCTGCCAAGACACCAGCACCCGAGGCGAATGATCGTTCAAAAAGCGATCGCCACTATCGGAGTCGAAAAGTTGACGGTTGCTCCAGTCAGCCGTAATGGATACCTGATTGGACAGATTATGGCGTACACCAGCCTGGAGCCGCAGATCGTGGTAGTTGAGGTCGGTCAAGCTGCCGTAGCGGGAGATCCCACCTTCCACCGCCGCAATCAGGCTTGTGTTGACACTCAGCGGCTGTTGGGCATAGAGTCCTAAGCTGGGTCGTAGGATCCCGTCATCGCTGGGATCGCGATCCTCCAGCAAAATATTATCGCTGCGAAAGTAATGGACATCCATCAGCAAGAACAGGCTGGGACGCATGGAGCGGGATGGCGTGGTGTCGCGTAGCCGCAAGGTGCCTAGTTCTGGATCCTCAACGGCAGGGGAAGGGGCGATCGCTTCGTCGTTACTCCTCAGCTCCTCGGTTTCTTCAGGGATTGGGGCCTCCACAGGCTCGGCGATCGGCTCTGCCTCTTGAAGACGCAGGATGCCTAGTTCTGGATCAGTGAGGGATGGGATGTCAGCGATCCGATCCGGTTCCGCCGCAGGTTGTTCTGGAGGGTTAACCGCTTCTGTACCCTGAGCAGTGGCACCCAGGGCCAACCATAGCCCAAGTACAAGGCCCAGATATCGTAACTTTTGGACAACAGTCTGACGACGACAGCCATGCAGAGGAGACTGGCGGATTCCTGCACTATTCAAATTTTCTACTCCTTGCCCTAGGGGGATATGTGTCCGCCCCGTATCAACCGACAGGGCTCATATCAAATCCGGTTAGACACGCTATGTATTCAAGGCTGCGGCAGTACCCAAATGTCTGTAGCCCCTTAGTAAAGGGGCGGCGCAGCGGGGGATCGAAGGCAGGATAATCCCAGCCATGACTATTCAACCGGACTTGATAGTAGGAGGAATTTCGATCCCGCTCAATCTTAGCTGATTTAGTTTCGGCCGCCTCTTCCACCAGGAAAGCCATCGTCCACACCTCCTCCCTGACCAGGAAAACCATCGTCTACGCCTTGTCCTTGACCAGGGAAGTCTCGGTCTGGAATTTCACCCAGGCCTGAATCGGGATCGGTAGGGCGATCGGGACGGTCAGGACGATCGGGGCGATCGGGGCGATCGGGACGATCGGGACGATCAGGGCGATCGCTAGGACGTTCTCCCAAGCCGGGCGTCCCATCTGGGTTACCACCGCGAACATCGCGGTCATCGCGATTTATAGGGTTAGAACGATCAGGACGATTGGGGCGATTGGGGCGATCGCCTTGGTTTTGTTGATTAGCGCGATCGCCTTGATTTTGTTGATTGGAGCGATCGGGTTCGGTTGGGTTATTGGCATTGTCGATCACAGGCCGATCGCGCTGTTCTTGGCTCACTTCCCCAGACTCCCGCAAAGTGTCGCGGTTGGTGCGAGTGCTGCGATCGCTTGGCGTACGGTTCGATGGAGGCACAAC
This sequence comes from Candidatus Obscuribacterales bacterium, assembly GCA_036703605.1. Classification (NCBI taxonomy): domain Bacteria; kingdom Bacillati; phylum Candidatus Melainabacteria; order Candidatus Obscuribacterales; species Candidatus Obscuribacterales bacterium. Next base: position 9,999 of record DATNRH010000201.1, read on the forward strand.
AAAGGGTTGCCGAGCAAAGTCGGGCATTTCTAAATCTGTGGGCATCTCGTCGCCATTGCTGGGCGGCAGCAGCACAAACGCTGGAGTATCGATCGCCCCCTCTGCATCAACGGGCTCATAGGCATCCAACGCCTCTTGCATTTCCTGTTGCACAAGGGCGATCGCTGGGTCGTTGTTGACCTGCTCATCCGTCGGCGAAACGCCCTGCATCAAGACGCTAGTTTCATGGAACAGGTCGAGGTCAAAGTTGTAAACCGCATCGAGGCGATCGCCCACCGCCACGGCCATCTGCCCTGCCTCCAACTCCCATGCCTGGGAGCCATCGGTACTGTAGGCTCGAATGCCGCTATTGGTCAGCGCGCCAATTAAGGTGGTGTCACTCTCTTCGATGTAGCGAACAAAGAGAGCTGAGCCCTGGATGCCGGCGGCGGCGTTGGGCGTACGAATATAGGTGCTGCCCTGACCAGGGGGAACCAACAACAGCACCGTGCCATTGGATAGGGAAAAGTTGCGCGTGCCGGGGGTAAACCAGAAAATTACCTGTTCACCCATGCGGCCTAGGGAGCCGTCATTGAAGCGCAGCTCAGCCAGGGATGATTGCCCCGTGGTTAAGCCATCGCCAGGAGTCATTGTGTCAGAAATACGAGCCGCCCGAGAGTTGCCGTCTTGCAAAATAAGCTGCACTCGGTTTTGGAGCGACTCAACCGTAGCGCGGGTGAGAGCCGTCTGAGCAGCCGCAGGATTGGGCATGGCTAGTAGGCTACAACCTACTGCGATGAGGAGGGAAATTGGGCGACGAAGCATGGCTAGTCTCCTAAGCACTGAGTACAAGTGGAATTGCGATCGCACCAATGATTCAGGCTGACCATCACTGCATAAGTAAATATCCTCAGCACTGGCTTGAAGCTGTTAAGGAGGTAGTTGTCTGAAGGAGACCCTATAGTGGGAGATCCTATATTGAACGATGCTGTGGATGCTGTCATCAATAAAACCTGATGTATGTCCCTCAGACCCATTAGTTCTTATGATGCAAGATGATTCCTAGTTGTTCCACAGGGGTACTCTCAAACATCTAGGGCGATCGCCCCATGCCTCTACATACCTCTATATATCTCTTTCAAGTCAATTCTAGAAATTCCAGAACACTAGTAGGGAAAGCCCTATAGATTCGTAGGATGTCTCTAGCCTACTCTGCGAAAGACGAGCTATGGGTATGGTTAAGGGCAAGAGGTAGGCTATGTAAAGGTTACGGCGTTTGGTATGACCCCTAGGGTTGCCGGGAGAAGATCTCATATCAAGTTCTGTTGAATGGTCATAGCTGGGATATCCTGCCTTCGATCCCCATCAAACTCACGCCCAAACACCAAAAAATCGGCGGTCCGAGAACTACTCCAACCGCCGAATGATCAGCCTAGGGCTAGGGCTAGCACCTTGAGTCCATCTAGAACAGATTCAAGTCGGTGACCGCACCCAGGCTGCTGGAGGATACCAGCTTGGAATATTTGGCCAACACGCCACGGGTGTAGCGCGGTGTCGGAGGCTGCCACTGGGCCCGCCGCTGGGCTAGCTCTTCATCCGAAACATGCACCTGCAGCAGACGCGCATCGGCATCAATGGTAATCGTGTCATCTTCCTGAACCAGAGCAATGGTGCCGCCTACATAGGCTTCCGGAGCCACGTGCCCCACCACCATGCCGTAGGTGCCGCCGGAGAAGCGTCCGTCGGTAATTAGACCCACGGAGTCACCCAACCCTGCGCCGATGATGGCAGATGTTGGTGCCAACATTTCCCGCATACCCGGGCCGCCCCGCGGCCCTTCGTAACGGACGACGATCACATTCCCTGCCTGGATTTTGCCAGCGAGAATGGCGGCTAGACAGTCTTCTTCCGATTCAAAGACGCGGGCTGGCCCAGTGATCTTGCGGTTCTTAATACCGGTGAGTTTGGCGACAGCTCCCTCTGTAGCCAAGTTGCCCTTGAGGATACCCAGGTGCCCAGCGGCATACATGGGTTTGTCCCAAGGACGAATCACGTCTTGATCGGCGGCGGGCTCGTCGGGTATGTCTTGGAGCAGCTCGGCTACGGTCTGTCCGGTGATCGTCAGGGCATCGCCATGCAGCAGGCCTTTCACCAACAGCATTTTCATGACTTGGGGAATGCCGCCGGCTCGGTGTAGATCGGTGGCGACGTAGCGCCCAGAGGGTTTTAGATCACAGAGGACGGGTACCCGAGCCCGGATGGTTTCAAAGTCATCAAGGGTGAGAGGTACGCCCATGGTGGAAGCGATCGCCAATAGGTGTAGCACGGAGTTGGTGGAACCACCCACGGCCATGATCACGGAAATGGCGTTTTCAAACGCCTGGCGGGTGAGGATTTGGCTGGGTAAGATCTGCTGACGAATGGCATTGACCAAGGCATGGGCCGATTTTTCGGCGCTCTCAGCCTTCTCCGCATCTTCCGCTGCCATGGTGGAGGAATACATCAAGCTCATGCCCATGGCTTCAAAGGCTGAGGACATGGTGTTAGCGGTATACATGCCGCCGCAGGAGCCAGCACCGGGGCAGGCATGTTTCTCCACCGCCACCAATTGCTCGTCGTCAATTTTGCCAGCGCTATATTCACCCACGGCTTCAAAGGCGCTGACCACCGTTAGGTCTTTGCCGTCTAGATGACCGGGCTTGATGGTGCCGCCGTAGACGAAGATGGCGGGAATGTTCAGGCGCGCCATGGCAATCATGGCACCGGGCATGTTCTTATCACAGCCACCAATAGCCAGGACTCCATCTAAGCTTTGTCCGTTGCACACGGTTTCGATAGAATCGGCAATCACATCTCGCGATACTAGGGAATATTTCATCCCTTCGGTGCCCATGGAAATGCCATCGCTGATGGTGATGGTGCCAAAGAGTTGGGGCATACCGCCGGCTGCCCGCGCCCCTGCTTCTGCTCGTAGCGCTAGGTCATTAATCCCCATGTTGCAGGGGGTGATGGTGCTATAGCCATTAGCAATGCCGATGATCGGCTTGATGAAATCTGAGTCTTGGAAGCCAACCGCTCGTAGCATGGCGCGGTTTGGGGTGCGCTGCACGCCCTGGGTCACAACTTGGCTTCTACGGTTTTCTGGCATGGCGTTCTTCCTTCAAAAATTAATGGGTGCCGACGCTCTCCCATGGATGGCGTGAAGAGCGAGGTGCGGCTCTCCAACCAGCAAGGTTCCAACCATGGGCAGCGTCGGCGATCGCAAGTAAACTGTGGCTGACTATGGCTAACTGTGGCGAATACTGGGATGATCGGCCGCGATCGCCCCTGGATTTCTTCCTTCAGTGTAAAGCGACTCGGTCTCTCACTTGCCAGAGTTTCGGGCACAATAAATAATGAAGGGTCTTGTGCGGTTGTGCAAGGGCCGATGTTGTCTAGGGAAGTCCTATGAGTTCGTCTACGATTCGCCCTGCTCGGATTAGCCATGTGTTGCCCGACTCCATCGCTGCTGAGATTGGGTTTGCGCCGGGGGATGCGATCGTATCCATTAACGGTCAAGCGCCGCGAGATTTGATCGATTACCAGTTTCTCTGTGCCGATGAGGTGCTGGAGCTGGAAGTGTTGGATGGCAAAGGGCGATCGCACCGGATTGAAATCGAGAAAGACTACGATGATGACCTAGGTCTGGCCTTTGAAACGGCACTGTTTGATGGATTGATCCAGTGCAACAACCGCTGCCCCTTTTGTTTTATTGACCAACAGCCGCCGGGCCTGCGGGATACGCTATATCTCAAAGATGATGACTACCGCCTCAGTTTTCTCTACGGCAGCTATCTAACGTTGACCAATCTGGGACAGCGGGAGTGGGATCGGATTGCCCAGATGCGTCTGTCGCCGCTCTATGTCTCGGTTCATGCCACGGAGCCAGAGATTCGCAGTCGGCTGCTGAAAAATCCTCGCGCCGGTCAGTTGATGGATCAACTGCGCTGGTTCCAAGAGCAGCGGCTGCAAATCCATGCCCAGGTGGTGGTTTGTCCGGGGATCAACGATGGTGTCCATCTGACCCGCACCTTGACCGATCTAGCTTCGTTCCACCAGGGTGACCTGCCCACGGTGATCTCGGCAGCCGTGGTGCCCGTGGGTATGACTCGCTTCCGCCCCGATGAGGATGAACTAACGCCGGTGACGCCGGATCTCGCCCGCCAGGTGATCGCCCAAGTGCAGGATCTACAGGCTCAGTTCCAAGATCGCTTGGACTCCACCTTTGCCTGGCTTGCAGACGAATGGTTTTTGATTGGGCAAGCGCCTCTGCCGCCGGAGTCGCACTATGAAGACTACCCGCAAATTGGCAACGGTGTCGGGTCTATCCGTCTGTTTCTCAAGGAGTTTGACGAGGTGGCGGTTGACCTCCCCGATCGCCTCCCCAGTCCGCGTACGTTCACCTGGGTGGTGGGTAATGCGGTGGAGACGGCTTTTCAGCCCTTGGTGCAGCGGCTGAACCAGGTTGATGGTCTCACGGTCAATCTTGTGGCGATCGCCAGCCGTTATTGGGGACAGGAGATTAGCGTCACGGGGTTAATTACCGGCCAGGATATTCAAGCGGTGTTGCGATCGCAGCCCCTAGGGGACGGCATCCTCTTGCCCACCCTGATGCTCAAGCATGGCGAAACGCGCTTTCTGGATGACAGTACGGTAGAGGAGTTGGCCCAAGCCCTGAAGACACCCATTTGGTTAATTGATGATCTGGATGCCCTGATCGATTGCTGTAGTGGCTTAGAGGACGATCGCGTGACCTGCATTCGTCCAGAAGCGATCGCTGTATCCTAAGTCTGTTCGGGGGCGTTTGTTGCTGGTCACCAAAAATTTGTGCCAAGGCTGGGAGTTTCACCAAGAGGTAAGTTATGGTGTCCATAGAAGGGGGGCTTGAGTTGTTTTCGAGAGGTAGAGCAGACTTCATCACTCCGTGACATGGGGTTGAAACTTAAGTTGATCCTGTCCTGAATCTAGATGCTTGCCTTGGAACTAATGAACGATAGGCATGTAGTTAGATGAAGGCAATCTTCTCATTGTCCAGTTGCAACACTCCGCCAGCTCTGGAGACTTGAATGCTAATTGGTGGGCGATACGACATCATTCGATCGCTGGGTCGAGGCAGTTTTGGGAAAACATTCCTGGCTACCGACACGTTTCGACGTGGTAGCCCCAAGTGTGTTGTTAAGAAATTTCAGCCCCAATCGACCTTGCCCTCGTTGCTCGGTCACGTGCGCGAGCTGTTTGAGCAAGAGGCCCAGCGCCTCTATGAACTCAGTACCCACGACCAAATTCCTAGTCTGCTTGATCATTTGGAGCAGAACGGTGAATTTTATATTGTTCAAACCCTGATTGATGGCAATGATCTCCGCCAGGCCTTTGCCTTAGGCAGCCGCTGGGATGAAAAAAGTGTGGTATCCCTGATGCACGAGATTCTAGAGATTCTCGCGGTCGTTCACAGTCATCACATCATCCACCAAGACGTTGCTCCCCACAATCTGATTCGTCGCTGGACGGATAAGCGGCTGGTGCTGATTGGGTTTGGCAGTATGAAGGCGATCCGCAATATGATGCTGACGCCCGAGGGAACGCCCTACTTTACTCGTCCTGTCGGTACCTCGGGCTATATGCCTAAGGAGCAAATTGAAGGGCAGCCGCAGGAGGCTAGCGACCTCTACGCAGTGGGGATGCTGGGTATTCAAGCCATGACTGGATACTTGCCCAACCAACTGCCGCGCCATTCCGCCACGCTAGATATTGACTGGTATGACCAAGCGCCGTCGGTCAGCCCTATGCTGCGGCGGGTGTTAGATAAACTGGTGTGCTACGAGGTGGGCGATCGCTATCAGTCTGTTGTGGAGGTGATTGCCGATCTACCCGATCCGCCGACCCGCCCAGCGCCGCCTATCCAGCCCATTGCTGTGAGTATTGACCTAGACAGTTTGGTGGAAAAACCGGTGCCGCCGCCACCGCCCAAACGCCGCATTTGGAGTCTAGCGATCGCTCCTCAGTTTGCCTTTGTCCATGATTTTTCGGAAGGGCTAGCAGCGGTGGTCAAAGAAGGACAACTGGGCTATATCGATCCATCGGGGGCGATCGCCATTCCCCCACAGTTTGAATTTAACTGGATCAATAGTCTGCGGGAAGGCGCGTACCAGTTTTCGGAAGGGCTGGCCCGGGTGGCGATTGGCCATGCCTGGGGCTATATCAACAAGCTTGGAAAAATCGTGATTGCGGCCCAGTTTGACGGAGCCGAAAATTTCCATGATGGCCTAGCGCGGGTGGAGCAGAACCACCGCTACGGCTACATCAACCTCCAAGGTGAGGTTGTGATTCCGGTGCAGTATGCCAGCGCTGCCCAACGATTCAGCGAGTCTTTGGCCCATGTGGAATCGGATCAGCGTCACGGCTACATTAACGCCACTGGACATTTTGTCATTGCGCCCCAGTTTGACAGTGCCGATCATTTCAACGAAGGGCTAGCCCGCATTACCCTCAATCATAAATATGGGTTCATCGACAAGACAGGAGCGATCGTCATTCCCGCCGAGTTTGACGTGGCCCACACGTTCCGCCAAGGTCTAGCTCGGGTGCGCATTGATGAGCGCTATGGCTATATCAAACCCAATGGCGACCTAGCGATCCCCGCCCAGTTTGACGACACCTTTAGCTTCACGGAAGGGCTGGCCCTTGTGCGCAACCACGATCGTTATGGATTTATCGATCCTACGGGGGCGATCGCCATTCCGCTGCAGTACGAAGATGCCTACCCCTTTTCTGAAGGCTTAGCTGCGGTCAAGCTAGATCAAAAATGGGGCTATATCAATGCCCAGGGCAAATTTTTAGTTGAGCCCATCTACGAGGATGCGCGTTCCTTCCAAGACGGCCTAGCTGCTGTGCAGCAGGATGGTTTATGGGGCTATCTTCGAGAAGAGTAGAGCCCGCTGAGTGTGAGACGTATGGGGCTGAGCGCATCAGTGAGAAGACGTAACGATTGGCAGGTGTTGCTGAATGCAAGTATGAATTTCTAAATCCGCCCTCACCTTGGGGAGAAGGGTTGGGGATGAGGGCACCATATATCGATCCAGCTATACCGATTGGCAAGCATTGAGCGCAACCGAAAAGCTCAAATCCTGAGGAGAAGAGGGTTGAACGACGTCGAAACCCGGCAGCTTTCATGGCATGGAGTCCACCTGCCTAGCACCCCTGAGGTTGACGGCTACGTTGGTCGAATCAGCACCACCGGCGTTTGTTCATCAGCGTTGCCAGCGGGATTGGTAATCAACGCCTGTTCCAACAAGCCGGGGGCAATGCCCGAGGAT
>DATNRH010000202.1 GCA_036703605.1 Candidatus Obscuribacterales bacterium
GCAAGAAGCACGTTCCAGTGTTAGACGAACTCTTTCCACCTGGCAAAAAGTAAGCGAATGCTGTCTCGCAGCCTGAAAATCCCGCCGTAGTTGTAGGCACTGTCCAGGCGAGCTCCTCTTCAGGGAAGCAACCATCAGGGCAACTGCAGAAGGTAGGAGCAGGAGAAGGTGCTGCACTAGGACTGCTGGATGGTGATGAACTGGGGGCAGAAGTGGGTTTGTCTGTGGGAGCATCCGTAGGCGCCGCTGATGGCGAGGCAGTAGGGGATCCAGTAGGAGCGGCAGAGGGTTCTTCGGTAGGACATGTGCATGAGCACCCGGTGGGAGCTTCCGCCAAGAAACGGCGCGCGCTTCCGCCGCATGTAACAGCGTGGGCAATAAAGTAGATATCGCTGTTCTTTTTCATTCCGTAATCGGAGTTCTTCCATGTAACGGTAACAGTGGATGAATCAACAAGGGCGTCATTGATAAAAGGGTATTGACCTGGTGCGACAGTATCAACGCCATTCGACTGCGGGAAAGGAACATTACCAACGTAGAAATGGGTCTCTTTCATAGAGAATCCCTTTTCCATAGTGTAAGTAGCTGACCCCTCCACACCATTGTAAAAAACAGTCAAATAACCAACGTAAGTTCCCTTGGTGATATCGCACCTGCCAGCTCCGGCATAGATCGAGTACTTCTTGTTCTCGGTGCCTCCGGGAGCAAGTTTTCCAACTGTCCATCCCCAGCGTGAAAACCCGTAATCCAGGAAGCACGCTCCAGTGGATTCACTGTAAAAAGCAAATGCTGTTTCACAACCACCACTCTTGACTTCAGGAGTGGTCGTTACAATAGCGGGCTCTTCATAGCAATTTGCAGGACAATCGCAAGTAGCCTGTGGCGCAACTGGTGCCTTTGTTGGACTTCCAGTCGGGCTGGGAGTTGGTGCCTTCGTCGGGGCCTTTGTAGGAGACGCGGTTGGGGCCTTTGTAGGAGACGCAGTAGGGGGCTTTGTAGGGGCCATCGTGGGCGCCTTCGTAGG
>DATNRH010000203.1 GCA_036703605.1 Candidatus Obscuribacterales bacterium
AAGGGATACCGAGAGAACAGATTCAAGAAATTCTGGAGCATAAATCACCATGGACTTGCGATGCTTACATTCAGGCGGTGGGCTCGGACCTGATGCCAGCGCTAGAAAGAGCAACAGATCGAGGGGTTGGGGAAGTTTTCGCCATTCTGAGCGAAGCCTACTTCTTCAAGGGTAAAATCACCGATGACATTGGAAAGAAGGCCATCGCCATCCCCACAGTTAACCGCCATGAACCAGCTGCGAATGAAATACCAGTGCCTGCCGTCGTTGGTGGCTGTGGCAAGAAAGGTGCTTGCACCAAACATCCATTCTGGGCCTGTTACAACGGCTGCCCCCATTTTTTGGCTTGGAAAAAGGCAGATCATCGAAAGTCCTTGGATTACGTCGAGTCAGAACTGGCACGCTGGGGTAAGGCTGAGGGAGGAAAGGAGCGAAGTAAGCTACATAAAGACTTTGACCGGATGGCAGCCTCCATTCGAGATGTTGTTCAACAGGTAGAAGCCGTTAACGCGGATGCAGCAGAATGAATGCAATTGAACTCAGGCAATGGCTTTCTGAGATCCCAGCCAATAGCGTTCTGGTAGGCAAGGCTTCCCCATTATTGGACGAACTCCCGCATGGAGCTTCATTTAAAGACGATGAATGGGATGTTATTGACTGGTTGACTAGAGGGGTATCCAGAAGACGAATCGCCGCCCTACGATTCTTTGGGATCATTCACACGGACATACGGGTCCTGGCCAAGTTGTGGGTGCTGGACGGTCGGCTAAAGAAGAAAACAGGCAAAGGCGTAGCGGATAGCAAGATTAACGTTATGACAGCACTGGCTGAGGTTCTCGGAGCGCGCCCATTGCTCACGCTCAAAACCGATGACTTTTACCACGCAGAGAAACTGATTGCTGAGAAGTACAGTGAGGGAACCGCATTCAGACAGTCGGGTTATCTGGAGGTGGCATCGTCGTGGCTGGGGGTCAGCCTCGGCCTTCCCCTCGACTATCAAACCAAGCTCACTAACCCCGCAGTTCATGGGAGATATGGCAAGGAGGAAGGCAGGGCCGATAAGCTGGTTCCGGATAGGGTATTCCGCGACCTAATCTCAGCGAGGCACAGAGACGACCTCATAGTTAAAGACGCCTTCTTACTGAACGTCTTGGCAGTTCAGATGGGTACGGG
>DATNRH010000204.1 GCA_036703605.1 Candidatus Obscuribacterales bacterium
ACATATGATTGTGGTGATTGGCCAGTATGATGCTGGCTATGTCTGCCACGATCCCTATGGCACCGTTCATGACGGCTATTCGGGGCGGGGTGGCCAGTTTGAAAAGTACAGCCGCGAACTACTGAACGCTCGCTGGCTCACCCATCGACGCAAAAACGGTTGGGGCAGACTCTTTGAGTGACGGGCGATCGCCCTCAGCCCGGCAGCCCTAGCGGATATCCTTCGAGAAATAGACAAAAATACCAATGGAAATGAACAGGGTTGCGAAGGCAACTAAGTTTCTTAGCATAGGAAAAAAGAGGGGTTAGATACTAGAAAACAGGTCAAGACGCGTCGTCAAGCAAACTCGTGAGATGGGGAATCAGTTGATGACTGCGCACCACCCCTTCAATGCGTTCGATCGGCTGGCCGTCTTTGAACAACACCAGAGTGGGGAGGGCTTGAATATCATGCTGAGAGGCGATCGCTGGATAGTTATCCGTGTTGATTTTCACAATGCGCAGCCGCTCCCCAAGTTGGGCATTCACCTCCTTGAGAATCGTTGCCATCAGTTGGCAGGGCCCACACCAAGGCGCATAAAAGTCGATCAGCACCGGCTGTTCGGAGGTGGCTAACATATCATCAAAGCTAGAAAATGTCTGTTTGGTCACCATAGGAGGCAGGCTCCTTAAGCCACTAATATGGTTTCTACCACCAGTCTAGTCGCACATCTGTGGCTTCTTGCTATCAAGACTGCCTAAAGTTGATAATTTTTTGTTGCTTGCCTCCTACCCAATAACCGGCGGTAATCCTATCAAGTGCTGACGTCTCTCTTGATGTCTTTCTAAAGGTAGTATTCAGACAACGCCATTCGCGATATTCTTTGAGCAGCAGGAATTGCTCCGATAGTGGTTAATATGGGCGATGCGTCGCCCACAGTCCAGCAGATTGGTGTACTGTAACGTCAGAAGATGAAAGCAAACATTGTGCCAGGGAATTTGAGGACGCGTGTGGGCAAGCTAACTCCAATTCAAGTTCAACACCTCATTGAAATCGGAGCTTTTCTATGCCAAGTGCGAGAAGAGCAGGGAATTTCATTGGAGCAAGTAACGGCAACCACCTACGTGCCCCTGAGAATGCTGCGGGCCATAGAGTCTGGGCAAATTGATATTTTGCCAGAGGCCGTTTTTGTGCAAGGTTTCATCCGCCGATATGCTGAAGCCCTTGGTCTCGATGGGATTGCAGTCGCCAAACAGTTTCCCGTGAATCCGTCTGCAGTGGAAGTGTCTACGGATCAACCTCCGCCACCCGATCGCTATGAGGTCGCCGAAGAAGCTACAGCACCCGACGATGCCTTTGCGTTGACGCAAACCGTCTTGCCTACCCCGGAAGCCGATCTCGTTGCTCGACGCATGTCGCGGCGATCGCCCTCCCCTGGGTTTCCCCTCTGGCTGGGGCTGGGCACCGGGGCGCTGGTGATCATTGGCATTGGTGTTGCTGTCGGGGTTGCCAATCGTTCATCCTCAGACGCTCCAGAAGCGATCGCTCCCACCACAGAGCCAGAGATCACTGCAGCAGAGCCGCTGGTTGAAGAACCTCCCGAACCCACTCCGCCCCCAGCGACGCCTGCCGTGCCCATTGCTGTCACCCTCACCGCCAGCGAACCGGCTTGGGTGAGCATTACGGTGGATGGCACCACAGACTACGAGGGCACCTTGCCAGCCGGCACCGAGCGCCAATGGGAAGCCCAGCGAGAACTCGTAATCTTCACCGGCAATGCTGGCGGCGTCACCCTGTCTTACAACGGCGGGGAAGCTACTTCCATGGGCGATCGTGGCCAAACAGCAGAAGTCACCTACACGCCGAGTGGCCCCAGCACCGATTAAGCCTCCTTCCTGACCCGCACATGCTATAGCCCATGGGTTTCTAACAAGAAGCTCATGGGCCGTTTGAGTCGCAAGGAACACATTAGCGGCTGGAACGTCGGCAACCCCTACGTCCCAAATCTTCTCTAGCTCACATCCATCCCGTACCGAGACCCTCCATGTCAGATCTGCATCCAGATACCATTAAACTCGACCAGTTTTTGAAGCTCACCGGCACAGCGCGCACGGGCGGCCAGGCCAAGCTGATGATTCAAGACGGTCAAGTCTTGGTGAATGGAACCGTAGAAACCCGCCGCGGGCGGAAATTGGTGGGGGGCGATCGCGTCGTGGTTGAAGGTGAAGAGTTTGTGGTGGTAGTGGACTAGCTTGAACCAGCGGCATGGATCCGCTGGAGCGATAGCGTAACGCATCCATACCGTATGAGACAGTGCGCACCCTACAACTGGAGCATCAGCATCTCCAACTGGACGAGCACCAACCTAGGGCACAATCAACACCGGACAAGGAGCTAGATTGATGACTCGATTGGTGACACTCTCCGCCGCGCCCTCTTCCGTGAGCCCCAAACCGCGACATCCCATAATAATGACCTTGGCGTTAATTTCATCCGCCACATCACAAATCATGAACGCCGGGTTGCCGGTGCGCTCCATCGTTTCCGCTGTAATTCCTCTCTCTCCAAATAACGTCTTGATTTCATCTAACAGCTTGGCGATCGCTTCATAGGCGGCAGATTGAGCTGCCTCCTCCGCCTCCTGATCCACAACCGAAAGAATGACAAGGCGGCTGTGGCAAAGATTCACCACCTGAGCCACCATCCCCGCTGCCTCAATCGACTCACGGGTTTGGTCAATGGGATACAAAACAGTCTCAAACATAGGGTGCCTTACTAGAACGCAGACTCCGGTACAATATGGACGATACAACATAAGACAGAAAGCAATAGATATCCCCTAGTGGGATCTATCACTTTCTATTCTCTAAGGCTAAAGCCTAGATGAACCGTTATTCCATCTGGTTTAATATCTTGTCAATTTTTGTGCGACCGTCCAAGGGATGGGCACCTAGTTGAAATGACGACCAGAACAGCTCTCCAACCTTGTCACCCAAACTCTTAGATCCATAGTCCTTGAGATGAGGAGTGCAGAGGAACCCGCTGAGGTCTGTTGAGCAGAGCGTCATAAGACACAACGATGGAAAAAAGTACCTAGAAAAGTCCAGGGCTAGGACGGTTCTCAGACGTAGTCATGAGACAATAATGTCCATAGGTAAAAACACTTATCGAGTTAGGGGGTTCATTCGCCGTGGCGAAAAAAACATTAGCGACTTTATCCAAAGCAGATTTGTCTGGCAAGCGAGTGCTGGTGCGTGCAGACTTCAACGTACCCCTCGATGATCAAGGCAGCATCACCGACGACACCCGTATTCGGGCAGCTTTGCCCACCATTCAATACCTGAGCGACAACGGGGCCAAGGTCATCCTCACCAGCCACTTTGGCCGTCCCAAGGGTAAGGTGGTTGACAGTATGCGGCTCACGCCCGTGGCAACACGCCTTTCCGAGCTGCTCGGCAAGCCAGTCCTCAAATGTGATGACTGCATTGGTGATGCCGTGGCCGCTGCTGTTGCTGGGATGCAAGATGGTCAGGTTGCACTTCTAGAAAACGTGCGTTTCTACGCAGAAGAAGAGCAAAATGACGCCGACTTCTCCAAGAAGCTGGCATCCGTTGCCGACCTCTACGTGAATGACGCCTTCGGTACTGCCCACCGCGCCCATGCTTCTACGGAAGGAGTAACCCACTACCTCAGTCCCTCCGTGGCTGGCTTCTTGATCGACAAGGAACTGCAGTATCTCCAGAATGCGATCGAAAATCCTAAGCCTCCCCTAGCAGCGATCGTTGGTGGCTCGAAGGTATCGAGCAAGATTGGCGTCATTGAAACCCTGCTGGAAAAAGTAGACAAGCTGCTGATTGGCGGCGGCATGATCTTCACCTTCTACAAGGCCCGTGGCCTCAGCGTTGGTAAATCCTTGGTGGAAGAAGACAAGCTGGAACTCGCCAAGGCGCTAGAAATCAAAGCCAAGGAAAAAGGCGTTGATCTCCTACTGCCCACCGACGTTGTAGTAGCCGATAACTTTTCGCCCGATGCCAATGCTCAAACCGTGAGCATCGACGCTATCCCCGATGGTTGGATGGGTCTCGACATCGGCCCCGACTCCATCAAGGTGTTCCAAGCCGCCCTGGCAGACTGCAAGAGCGTCATCTGGAATGGCCCCATGGGTGTGTTTGAGTTCGATAAATTTGCTGCCGGGACAGAAGCGATCGCTCATACGCTGGCAGAGCTAACCCCCAAGGGCACCACCACCATCATCGGTGGCGGCGACTCTGTGGCAGCCGTGGAAAAAGTGGGCGTGGCCGATCAAATGAGCCACATCTCCACCGGCGGTGGCGCTAGCTTGGAGCTGCTGGAAGGGAAAGTGCTTCCCGGTATCGCAGCGCTGGATGATGCCTAAGCCAGGTTAGCCTAGTCGCTCGATTCATCAAATTCAATCCATAACGCCTGCGCTAAATAGCCCAGTAGATCTCGTCATCTGCTGGGCTTTTGAGTAGCGATCGCTCCGGTGTTGTCCCACATGGCTGAAGGTATCTGGCAGTTTTTGCCCAAAAGATGAGGTTCCAGGGAGCGATCGCTGCATAATGCATTGATCCTATGCTGATCGTGAAGGTTGTCTGAAGCTCGCTATGCGACACCGTGACATAAGCTTATTATGCTGACACCAGTCTGTATAACTACCCTAATTAGAGTGTTATCAAGGATGCGATCGCCATAATCATCCCTATTAGGTGTATGGACTGATCAAAGTCTGCATAACACCCCAAACAGGCGAACTATGCAGACAATTTTCAGCCTAATCCTCTCTGGAGGAGGTGATAGTCAGTTGTGGTCTTGCTAGTCATCCTTATAGGGGGTGTTATGCAGATCAAAGGGGGGGCGTTCAGCATAAACAATAGTTACGCCGCTCAATTATCGGTAGGGCAGTAGTTCAAAACCGCGTATTTATGTTCAAGGTTGAACCACTGCCGTAAAATTTTCTTAATGAGAAGCGTTGAGATTGATGAGATATAGTCATATCAGCAACTCTTTGAGTAAAAGCAATGACAGAGAACCTAGACCAGGATGCAAAAACAGATAATTGGAATATGGTTTTCATGAAGATATTATGTTTAGTGAAAAATTGAACTTCTTCCTCGCTTTTGAAGGGATCTTAATTGCTGTTGTTTATAACCGTAGGGTAGGTGAAACAAAATAGAACCTAACACTAGTCAACATGGGCTAGATAAGCGTAGCGTAATCTATGCTGTCTAACATTCTGTCGGATTGATGCATGATGTTATCGCTTGAGCCAAGCTATGTCCGGAGAGCTATACGAAGCCTACAGGCTAAGTGATGCAATAGTTAAACTTCTTTGAACTAGAGCTTTTAGTACCAAAAACATAGGCAGTAATTGGAATGAATGATGATTCTGAAATTTTGCTGAAAATGATTGAGCGAGAGGAGGCGTTAGTTCGCCACTATGAAGATCAGCGAGCCACCGTTACCAACTTTGTTTTAGTAGCTACCTCTCTAGTTATTGGATTTTTGACTCAAAAAGGCGTTGTTTTGGCCTCACTTCCAGCAGCGTTGCTGTTGGTTTTGCTTGGGGTTTACGGTGCCATTACTGTCACCAAGCTGTATGAAAGAACTCAGTTTGCTAGTGCATTTATCAAGCAATATATAAATCAAATTAATGAGCGTTATCCTCAGCTTTTGCTCACCCAGATTAAGGATAAAGTGCGCACAGAGCATAAGGCTAAATTCCCCCGATCATCAATGCTTCACATGCATCAACTCTGGAGTTTGCTGCATATAATTATTGCGTTTTTAGGGTGTTGCCTGGTGGTAGCAATATTGATTTCATAGGGTCACCATAGCAAGTCAATGCGGGATAGCTCAACGTAGCATATCCATACTGTTTAGTACTCTAACGAATTGATGCATTACGCTGCCGCTAACGCATCCTACTGACTACTGCATAACAATGCCCATGCACACCGACCGCCGAAGGTTGATCGGTTATGATACAAAGGTTATCTGCGGCGGGTGATGGGCAACGTTATGCTGCAAGTTCTCGGTGAGGTGGCACTTTGAAGCTTGCTTGCCTGGTGCATAAAGTTAAGTCATCTGGAAGTTTTTGTGCTTATTTGGGTATTGGAGTTGATTAGTTGTGATCAGTGGAGTAGCGTTGCATAAAACTCCTAGTGGCTGGGGGTTTATCAGTGAAGCAGCATTAGAGAAATTTATCTGGACAAATCTCAAGCAACTATTCGGCGTTATTCCCCTTAAGCAGCAATATGTTTCTAATGGTGAAATATGTGACATTCTTGCTGTAGATGACGATAAAGGACTTGTCATTTTAGAGTTGAAGAATGTAGAAGATCGATACTTAATCCAGCAGCTAACTCGCTACTATGCAAATCTTCTAGAAGAAAAACCATTTTCTCAAGAAGTTGACTAT
>DATNRH010000205.1 GCA_036703605.1 Candidatus Obscuribacterales bacterium
TAATCGTTCTTTTAGGGAGAGTTTATTGCGCTTACCCTGAAGGATGCGATCGCGGTAGGCTTGTAAAATTTGACTTCTGTTCATGGTTGTCATGGCTTGAGTACGGAGAAGTCTTGGCTCTGCTCCCATCTCACCTAAGTAAGTTATATAAATATTCGGATTTTTTATTATTTAATTAAGAGATGAAACACTGTACTGAGCTTTGAGATAGAGTGTGTAGGTATCAGCCAAGAGTCGAGAGCGATCGCCTGTCGTTGGGGTTCATCAATACCCATCTTGATCGACATATTGTTCACCATAAAACTTGCTTGACTTAAAGTAGATCGGTGCAGAGATACCGTCCTAATCGTAGCAAAGATAGGGATCACCGACCATGAAAGAACGGCTAATAGTAGCAGAAGACATCCGGATAGAGGGAATTGTTCAAGGCGTAGGATTCCGTCCAACGGTGTATTGCTTAGCCGAACAGTATGGGCTACGAGGCTGGGTCTTAAACGATGGAGCAGGCGTATGGATCCGCGTAGCCGGAGCGCCTGAGGAGATCGAAAGCTTTGTAGAACACCTGAAGCGATCGCCGCCGCCCTTAGCGCGGATGACCCGGATCACCCGAATCCAGATTCCCCCGACTGCCGTCCCCGACTTATCCTTTAGGATCGCGTCTAGCCAAACAGGAACGGTTCGCACCCAAATATCCCCTGATGCCGCCACCTGCGCAGCCTGCCAAGCTGACCTACAGGATCCCAAGAGCCGGTTCTTCCATTACCCCTTCACCAACTGCACCCACTGCGGTCCGCGACTGAGTATCATCCGTTCCCTGCCCTACGATCGCCACCAGACCAGCATGTCTGCCTTTCCGATGTGTGTAGCTTGTGAGAGTGATTATCAAGCGATCGCCAACCGCCGCTTCCATGCCCAGCCGATCGCCTGTCCTGCCTGCGGTCCTCAAGTATGGCTGGAGGAGAGCGACGGTCAGGTTCTAGCGGAAGGAGAAACAGCGATCGCCCGCGTCGGCAGCCTTGTACACCAAGGTGAGATCGTTGCAATCAAAGGACTAGGCGGCATCCACCTAGCCTGCGACGCCACCCAAGAAACCGCCGTCGCCGAGCTACGCCGCCATAAACACCGCCCTGCTAAACCCTTTGCCCTGATGGTGCGGGATCTAGCTCAACTGCGACACTACTGTCGCGTCAACGAGATCGAGCAACAGCTTTTAGAAAGCCCCGCTGCCCCCATCGTCCTCCTGACTCCCCACCCGGACTGCCCCCTCGCCCCCTACCTTGCGCCTGGCCTATCCGCCCTAGGCATCATGCTGCCCCACACACCGCTCCACCACCTGATGTTCGAGCATATCGAATACCCCATCGTCCTCACCAGCGGCAATCGGTCTAGCGAACCCCAAAGCATCGATAACGACGAAGCACGCACCCACCTAAGCGCAATCGCTCCCTACCTCCTGCTACACAACCGCGACATCATCAACCGCGTCGATGACTCCGTCGTGCGAGTGATTGCAGGTCAACCTCAGATCCTGCGCCGGGCCCGTGGCTATGCCCCCGCCCCCCTGCCCCTGCCCCCCGGCTTTGAAGCAGCTCCCCCGATTTTAGCCATGGGTAGCGAACTGAAAACGACCTTTTGCCTACTGCGCCAAGGCGAAGCCATCCTTTCCCAACACCTAGGCGACCTAGAGCATCCCGCCGCGCTCCTCGCCTACCAAGAAACACTGAAGCTATACCTAGATCTATTTGAGCATCAACCAGCAGCGATCGCCCTGGATGCCCATCCCGACTATAGCGCCAGCAAACTAGGTCAGCGCTGGGCCGCCGAGCAAAACCTCCCCGTCTATCCCATCCAGCATCACCATGCTCATATTGCCGCCGTCATGGTAGACCATCGGCTACCCATCGACACCCCAGCAATCTTAGGCATAGCCCTCGACGGTTTAGGCTATAGCGAAACCGGCGACCTTTGGGGCGGCGAATTCTTGCTCGTTGACTACACCGACTATCATCGCCTAGCCCACCTGCCCCCCATCGCCCTTCTAGGCGGTGCCCAGGCCATGCGTCAACCCTGGCGTAACACCTATGCTCACCTGCGCGCTCTGTGGAGCTGGGAGGAATTACTCAGCCAATACGGCGACCTACCGCTTGTGCAAGCCCTAGCCGCAAAGCCGCGAACCCTTTTAGATCAGATGCTAGGGAGCGGTTTGCGATCGCCCCAAGCCACCTCAGCCGGTCGATTATTTGACGCCGTTGCTGCCGCCATCGGCTGCTGCTTCGAGCAGGTTACCTACGAAGGACAGGGAGCGATCGAACTAGAAGCCCTCATTGGGGCAGACATGGAGCCAGACCTAGCCAACGCTACCCCCTACCCCATCGATCTTGACCTGAGCCAGACCCCGCATCAGCTATCCTTCGCATCCCTTTGGACAGCCATCCTCACCGACCTACGCCAGAACGTTTCTGCCCGTACGATGTCCACCCGCTTTCATTTTGGCTTCGCCCAAGCGATCGCCCACCTAGGACATCATCTAGCGCAGACCCATCACCTAAGTACCGTAGCCCTCTCTGGTGGCGTGTTTCAAAATCAGATATTGCTCACCACCATCCGCCAGCAGTTAGAGCAGCAAGGGCTCACCGTATTGACAGCCGAGCAAGTGCCTTGTAACGATGGTGGCCTATCCCTAGGACAAGGAGCGATCGCCTCTGCTCGCCACTTGCTAAAACATCCTGATCATTCATAGAAAACCCGCCCATGTAGCGGATGATGGCCATAGCCAATCTATCCGATCTAGCCAGAGCCGGAAGCGATCGCCGAGTGAGAGACCTCACCTAGGGGCTTTAGTCGCGATCGCCACACAGTTCAACACAGTTCAACACAGTTCAACACTGTCTAACAAGGAGGAGTATTCATGTGTTTAGGTATTCCAGGACAAATTCTAGACATCATTGACCCGCAGCACCTCCTGGCTACCGTGAGCATAGGTGGTGTTAAGCGCTCCGTGAATATTGCCTGCATTGTGGACGACGAGCATCCGGTAGAGGCTTGTGTCGGCGATTGGGTGTTAGTGCATGTAGGCTTTGCCATGAATCGCATTGACCCTGAAGATGCTGAGATCACCCTCACGATGCTCGACGACATTGCCGAACTGAATGCAGCAAGCCTCCTGTAGCCATCCGGCCTCATATCCCCCCTCATATTCTTTCTCAACCTTCCTCGCTCTTGGTACTAGGTAGCTCCACACTGGGAGACACAACACGATGAAATATGTCCATGAATTTCGCGATCCTCAGCGGGTCCAGGGTATTCTCCGGCAGATTGAAGCGATCGCTGCCCAAATACGTCCTGGCTCTTATGGTTCCCCTTCAAGCGATCGCCCCCTGCGGATCATGGAGATTTGTGGTGGTCATACCCATGCGATTTTCAAATATGGGTTAGCCGATCTGTTACCTGACACCGTAGAACTCATCCATGGTCCAGGCTGTCCGGTGTGCATTATGCCTAAAGGACGGCTG
>DATNRH010000206.1 GCA_036703605.1 Candidatus Obscuribacterales bacterium
TTACGGCGATAGGAGGAGATTCGTTTATCGCCTTAGTTGAGTTTTCCTCCCCCCTTCAAGCCAAGGTTTTAACCGCCTATGGCAATTCAAGTCAGCCTAATTCACCCCATGCCGGCGATCAAGTGGAACTCTTTGCCCAGCAAACCCTGCGCACCGCTTGGCGATCGCGATCTGAAATTCAAGCTCATACAGAGACGAGAGACGTTCTTCAATATCTCCCCGCTGCTGGGATTGCTCATCATCTGTAATGATAACGTGAGTCTCCAGCGGAGGGGGTACGGTAAGACGCACTGACACATCTCTGGAAACCCTTGAATTCTCATGAGTTTTAGATTCTGTAAGTACCTTGAATCAAGGCTTTCGAACTTCGACCTTGACCTTGTGGTTTCGCCTCCCAAATCAACGATAGAATCAGACTCTGAGGCACTTGTGTCAGTCAGACAGCTTGTTGCCATGATGCGTTTATCTCAAGCACTGTTTTGGTCAATGCACAGGTATCAGCTTCATCGATAGCACCGTAATCAAAGTCCGCCATAATCGTCGGATTCCTCGGCACCGAGTCTTTGCCAAGCTGGCGGCTCGCGGCAACACTTCGGTGGATTGGTTCTTGGGGTTCAAGCTGCATCTGGTGGTTAATGAACAGGGGGAACTGCTCAACGTCACCCTGACCCCGGGCAATACCGTTCGCGTAGCATGTGCGAAGCACTTAGACCATAAGCCCGTACCCGACCTGCTTAAAGACTTGTTTGGCAAGGTGTTTGCCGACCGAGGTTACATCTCACAAGCTTTGGACCAGAAGCTGTTCGAGGACTATGGCATTGAGTTCTTTGCTCGACCCAAACGGAGGAGGATGAACCACCTAATGAACAGCACGGCAATGGGTTTGACATCTAAGTCTGGGCGAAAGACTTTCTCGCAGGAGGCAAAGAAGTTATGGTAATCCACCAGCACGGCCAGGGATGGCATGAGTGTTTGAACTCGACTTTAGCCATTAGCGCGAAGGTCGAAGAGAGCAAAAGATGAAGACACTGGAGCCAAGCCTGACCAACCCGGTAGGCTTAGCTCCAGTGTTATGTCATTAAACTCATGCTGAGTCTACCCAATGAGATTGCGGACGTGTTGGCTCCGTTCCGAGGGGTGTTCGCCCAACAGCGCAGTTGGCAGAAGGCGCAAACCATGCTGGTGGGAGCGATCTTATGTCAGGGCAATCGCACGGTCAGTCGGGTCTTGCAGGTGATGGGCCTAGGACAAGCGCAGCAGTACGGGACGTATTACCGGATGCTGAGTCGGGTGGGCTGAAGCGGGTTAGCCGCCGCGCAGACGCTGTTGAGCCTGATTATTCTGGCATTCGTCGGCACCGAAACGGTGGTGATTGGGATTGATGAAACCTTAGAGCGTCGGTGAGGCCACCGAATTTGGGGGTTGGGCATCTACCGTGATGGGGTGAAATCAAGTCGCACTCACACGGTCAAAAGCAGTGGGGTGCGGTGGCAAGTGATGCAAGTGTTGGTGCGCCTGCCGTGGTCGCCTCGGGTGTGGGCACTGCCGTTTTTCAGTTTGATGGTGCCGTCTGAAGCGACCCCACGGGGTAAGCGGGCTTAACGCAGTAGTTTGGACTGGACCATCGTCATGGTGCGGGTGGTGAGTCGGTGGTTAAACCGCTACTGGGTGTGCGTCGGGGATGGGGGCTATGACAATGCCAAGTTTGGCTGGACCTGCCGCCGCCACGGGGTGGCGTTAGTAGCCCGATTGCCCTGGAAAGCCAATCTCTATGACTTTGTCCCCACGATGCCGCCACGCTATCCCGGTCGTCCCCGCACCAAAGGGGTGCGCCTGCCGTC
>DATNRH010000207.1 GCA_036703605.1 Candidatus Obscuribacterales bacterium
CCGGCTGGCTGTGAGGAGAAAATATCTCCCGACCAGTCTACATTCAAAATCGCTCCGGCAATGGGCTGCACAAACGGCGAAAGGGTTTTACCTAAATCCGACTCACTCAAAACGGTGCGGAAACGGCGCAGGTACCAGCTCAAAATTTCCGGCATTCCCAGCATCCGCAGGGTCGCCATATCCCCCGTCCCGTCGTAGACCAAGACGTCATAGGAACCACTAGCATCGTACTCCCGCAAAGCATTCAGAGCTAGGGCTGTATCCATGCCCGGCAGCACGCCCAGCTCTTGACCATAGACGGCCTTGAAAAATGGGGTGCGCAGATAGGTGGCCTCTTGGCGCTTGAGTTCATCCCAGCTTTGCTCCAACAAATGGACGGTCTGGAGCTGCACTACGGACAAGTTAGGGGCGATCGCTGCCGGACTTGTCCCGACGTCATGCCCCAGTAGCGTTGCAAATCCTGGACTTGGGTCTTGCCCCAAGAGTAGCGTGCGCTGCCCTTGAGCAGCAAAACGACGAGCAGCAGCGATCGCCATGGTGCTGCGACCTGTGCCCCCTTTTCCTAAAAACGTCAAAATAAATGACATGGTTGACCTTCTACGCAATCGACATCTGGAACAAAGCCATGGGAGTGTTCCTTTGTTAGGCTAGCCAAACGTCTGCCCTGAAGGATACCCCCAGGGCAGGATGATAGCCGTACCAATCGGGACGGTAGCCTAGTTGATTGGATGGGTCACGGGAGGGCAACATGCGAGGAAACCCGCCACTGATCGCCGCCACTCAAGCTCATGCCATCTCCAGCTCGTCCTCAAAAAACCAGGTGGAAAACTGATCATCTTCAAACTTGACGACCAGCCCCACACCACTGCCGTCTACCATTTTGAAGCCTTCGATCACACCCGTTTTACCCAAGCGCTTCACCACATCATCCGACGTCCGATCGCGCAGCCGACAGAGCCGAACCTTTTGTCCTACTTCTAAGATCGCCATTCAAACAAGTCCCAACAACTAATAAACCATCCATAGCAAACCATCTCACAGTCTATCAGCCTGAAGTTACTCATTTGAATGCCTGGCTGCCCCAATCTGGTAACTTTTCTCTCCCCAATCAACAGCAATTTCGTGGGTGACCCTCACGCCATCGCCCCGTGGCACCGAAAAAAGATGAAATTCCTCAGCAGCGATCGCCACCGAGTCGTTTACCATAAGGGCTGGCGTATAGGTGATGGATATGCTGGCAAAGCGGATTTTACCCTGCTTAGACGTAAAAGCAGGACGGGTCGTGAAGGGGATCAATTTCGTCAACTTGAAGGATGCTGGGGATCCAGTGGAGCTGGCCCAGATCTACAACCAAGCTGGGGCCGACGAACTGGTCTTTTTAGACATCACCGCCACCCATGAAGATCGAGACATTATTTTTGACGTGGTCTATCGCACAGCGGAGCAAGTCTTCATTCCGCTAACGGTGGGCGGCGGTATCCAATCCTTAGAATCGATTAAAAAATTGTTAAGGGCGGGAGCCGACAAAATCAGCATTAACTCTTCTGCCGTGCGCGATCCAGACTTTATAAACCGAGCCAGCGATCGCTTCGGCAACCAATGCATCGTGGTGGCCATTGATGCCCGTCGTCGTCCCGATCCTACCAATCCTGGCTGGGATGTCTACATCAGGGGCGGTCGCGAGAATACAGGACTGGATGCGATCGCTTGGGCCCAAGATGTGGCTGAACGCGGCGCTGGCGAACTCTTAATTACCAGCATGGACGCCGACGGCACCCAGGCAGGCTATGACCTAGAGCTGACTCGCACCATTGCCAACGCCGTGCAAATTCCGGTGATTGCCTCTGGCGGAGCCGGCACCTGCGCCCATATTGGCGAAGCGTTGACGGATGGAGGAGCCGAGGCAGCTCTCTTAGCATCTCTACTGCACTATGGTCAACTCACCATTTCTGAGATTAAGGAGTATTTAGCCTCCCAACAGATTCCAGTACGACACTAACCTGTCCCGTCCACCTGCGCCACCAGCCAGCGATCGCTCTCACCTTAAGCACCCGAAATACCTTGCCAGCTATAGGCTTGATCGATCTGGGGAGCGATCGCCCTTCCAAAAGTCTTAAGGTTTTCTGCAGACACCACCCCTGCCTCAGCCTGTGCGTTTGTAAAAGAAACTGTTACAATGAGTGGAATGTTAATTTTAGTTAACGCACATTTAAGAAAAGCAATGGTTCTAATCCTATTTTTAGTTATAGGTCTAGTTGCCTGGGCATTACACCTCATGCAGCAAGCCGTGGAGAGCCATGAGTTTTCGCTAATGCTGGCAGGATTCCTTGTTTCCAGTGCCGCCGCCGGCCTAGTTGGCGTCTACTTTTTAATGGGGCACTACGTCGGCTATATGAGCGACATGACCCAACGTAGCTACCTCTCAGAAGATATGTCAGGCTGGACTGTTTCAGTTGAAGACTATCCTAGCTGGGTCGAGACCTCTCCTCGCATCGCCCAGAATTAGCATTCCCTCAAACACGTGGTTCATATCAACCGACCGCGTTACATAGAGCGATCGCCCTGGCTTCTAACTAAAAGATTAGCTATTCGAACAACAGAATTATAACAACTGTAACGAAAACGATTATAACGACAACAAAGGATGCATTGGGGAACTGGATCTCCAATGTTTTTTTGTGCCTTACCGCACCCCTTTCGTTGGAGACTCACGTTGGATTAACCCACCCTCCCCCCTCGATCGCTATCGGCACAGGGCCTCCATGACAAGCAACCGAGATAGCAGACACATCGTAAGTTCCGTCTTATGGTGAACATAGCTAGCCAGATTACGGCTGGATGCAGTAAGAACGCAGAGAAGTTAGCCATGAATATTACTCCATCCACACAGACTGCAACCTTTGCTGCTGGATGTTTTTGGGGCGTTGAAGCGTCGTTCCGCCAACTGGATGGCGTTGTGAACACAGCGGTGGGCTACACCGGTGGTCATTGGCTGAATCCCAGCTATCTAGATGTCTGTGGCGGCATGACTGGACATGTGGAAGCCGTGCAGATCGACTATGAGCCAAGCTGCATCAGCTACGATCGACTCCTGGAGGTGTTTTGGAGCATCCATGATCCCACCAAGCTTGATCGCGAGGGCCCTGACAAGGGCCCCCAGTATCGCTCTATGATTTTTGTCCATAGTGCTGATCAAGAACAGCGGGCCCAAGCCTCCAAACAGCGGATCATCCAGTCCGGTCAATACGATCGCCCGCTGCAAACTCAGATTCAGCCGGTTTCAGCCTTCTATATGGCAGAGGATGCTCATCAGAACTATTACGCTAAGAAACAGGCGGGCCAAGCATAAAAGCGATCGCCGATTGTAGTCTAACGCTAGATGCCTGTTCTACTCCAGAGCGATCGCCAAGCTACTGGGACGGGCCAAATCGCCCTTGAGCACAACTCCCCGCTGATTGGCATGGAGATGGCGCACAATTCGGTAGATCGTCTCGACTTGATCGGGAGCGCCCACTTGATCGGCCAAGGCCTTGAGCGATAGGGGTTGCTTGGCTGCGCCCAAAGTTTTCACCACCTGCTGCTGCAAACTGAGGACACCAGCGGCAGCTTTCTTGCCTGCTTCTACGCCCGGTTGATGATAGGCATTGATATTGACCAAGGAAGCATAGATGCCCACTGCGCGTTCATAAAGAGCAATCAAAGCGCCCACCATGCGAGGTGTTACCGCAGGAATGGTCACCGTAATGGAATCGCGCTGGTTTTCAAACAGGGCCTGACGGGTTCCTTGCAGCAGCCCCGACAGATAGTCACCGCTGGTCACCCCCGGTTCCACCTCGATGGATGGGCCGGAGCGATCGCCCAAGACTTCGATGAAGGTGACAAAGAAATTGGGAACGCCATCCCGCAGTTGTTGCACATAGGCGTGCTGATCCGTTGACCCCTTGTTGCCATACACCGCGATGCCTTGATGCACCGTATTGCCATCGAGGTCGGTGGCTTTGCCCAAGGATTCCATCACCAACTGCTGCAGGTAGCGGCTAAACAGCAGCAGACTGTCTTTATAGGGCAACATCACCATGTCCTTATCGCCCTTTCCATTGCCGGCATGGTACCAACTCAGGGCTAGAAGCGCCGCCGGATTGTTCTCCAGCGTCGGCACTCGGGTAGCAACATCCATCTCCGCTGCGCCATCTAGCATAGCTTGGATATCAATGCCCTGGAGCGCCGCCGGCAACAGCCCCACGGCCGACATTTCCGACGTGCGTCCTCCCACCCAGTCATGCATGGGGAACATGGCAAGCCAGCCTTCGGATTTGGCTACCTGATCCAAGGTGCTGCCATGGCCGGTGACGGCGATCGCATAGCGAGAAAACTCTAGACCCCGAGCCTGGTAAGCATGGTGAACTTCCATCATGCCGTTGCGGGTTTCCGGCGTTCCGCCTGATTTGGAGGTGGTGATCACCAAGGTGGAAATTAAGCGATCGCCCAAGCGTTCCAAGACGCGATCGATGCCGGTGGGATCGGTGTTGTCAATGAAGTGCATCCGCAACGGCGGGTTGGGATCGGCTAAAGCCTCGGCGACGAACTGGGGCCCTAGGGCCGATCCACCAATGCCCACCGAGAGCACATCGGTAAACTTGCCGCCCTGGGGTGGATGCAGTTCGCCGGTATGAATTTTGTGAACAACCGTTTTGATCTGCTCTAGGGTCTCAACAATGTCTTGCTTGAGTTCAGGGGTCGGTGCGAGGTCGGGATTGCGCAGCCAGTAGTGGCCCACCATACGATCTTCATCCGGGTTGGCGATCGCTCCTCCCTCTAGAGCGACCTGATCGGCAAAGGCCTGTTCAAACCTTGGACGCATCTCCTCCACAAACGCATCATCAAACTGCATCCGACTGATATCGAGGTAGAGCCCCAAACCACTGTGGTAGTACAACCAATCTTGATACCGTTGCCAGAGTGCGATCGCATCCATAGAAACTCTCACGTAAATGTTTATGTAGTGACATCAATAAGATATCCATTGCTCCACCCTAGGGTGGTAGGTCAACTCTCTCGACCGGCGGCTCGTGATGGAACCCCTACCAGTTTACCGAGTTCGGTCAACCGGACTCCGTGCCTTAAGGCATATTCAAGGTTCTCCAAGAATCTTGCCTTGATGCATCCATCGTCCTGAATCTATGTCTATCTTCTGCGTCAATGCATGTCTAGAATACATGTCCAACCTTGAGCGATCGGTAGACTAAACACAGGATGCTCCACCGAATGCGATAAAATTCAAACTCTGCCCCAGCAACGGATCAGCGCGCCGAGGACTTGGCTATCTTCTGAAGATGACCGTTCCTGCCCTGCCCTCTCGCTCCTGGCAGTATTACCTTGCATGGTAACGGTATGGAAGGATACATCGTTTCGCTCATTATCTTTACCGCTATCCTCGCTATTTTTGGGCTAGGGCTCAATCTACAGTGGGGATTTACGGGGCTGATTAACTTCGGCCATGTCGCCTTTATGACCCTAGGAGCCTACACCACGGCACTGCTAAGCTCCATTGACATTCCATGGCTACCGCTCCCCCTACAGATTTTCGGAGCCGTCATCCTGGGCGCAACCCTAGCCGCCACCCTAGGACTGTTGATTGGCTTCTCCACCCTGCGTCTGCGGGAAGACTATCTGGCCATTGTCACCATCGGTGTTTCAGAAATTGTGCGCCTGATCGCCCTCAATGAAGAATGGCTGACCCGAGGATCCTTCGGCATCCAGCGCTATCCCCTACCCCTAGGGCAGTTTAGCCCCAACCTTCCTACCCGACTGGGCATGATCGCCATTCTTCTCTTGGTGATCGGTATCGCCTACAGCAGCCTTTGGAGATGGATGGGACAGCAGCTTCAATCGATCTCGCGATCGCAGCTCGTCACCAGCCTAGTGCCGATTTTGGGGTACCTCGTATCGCTCAGTATCCTGATCGTGGGAATTGGCCTGGGGGCGCGATCGCTGAAGGCCGCCGCTAACCTACCCAGTTGGGTATTAGGTTTAGGGCTGCTATCTGCCATCGTGGGCACCAGCCTGCTCTATGCCTGGCTAGCCAAGCGCTTCCTCATGCCCCTAGCCGCTAGAACAACCGCCCTATCCTTAGTGTGGGTGTCCATCCTCTCGCTCTTGGGCGGATGGTTGACCGCCATTGCCGCGATCGCCCTTTATCACTACGATCGCAACCCCACTAAAAATGGACTCATGTGGATCGCCGTCCTGCTGGTCGCCCTGATCTACCAGGCACTACAGGCCCTCGTGCGATCGCCCTGGGGACGCATCCTCAAAGCCATCCGAGAAGACGAGTTCGTGGCCCGCGCCCTAGGCAAAAATGTGTTTTGGTATAAGCTGCAAGCCTTCATGCTAGGCGGTTTTATTGCCGGACTGGCCGGCGCGCTCTATGCCTGGCAACTCACCGTCGTCTATCCCGACAACTTCCAACCCCTACTCACCTTCAATGCCTGGACGATCGTCGTCCTTGGGGGCGCTGGCAACAACCTCGGCACCATTTTGGGAGCCGCCATCTTCTGGGCCTACCAAAGCGTGACCCGCTTCATCTTGTCTGACATTATTCCCCTCGATGATGCCCGTCTGGGTGCCTTCCGGGTGATGATGATTGGCCTCCTGCTGATGGTGCTGATGGTCTGGCGACCCCAGGGGATTTTAGGCAACAAGGAGGAGCTGACCCTTGGTCGATAATCCATCACCGCAACCCATGGATCCTCCATCCACTGATCATCCATCCACCGATCGCCCTGCCCAACGTTCCCAGAGCGATCGCACCTTTGATGCTAGCCTGCCGCCCCTGCTCTCCGCCCAGGATCTTTGCAAATCCTTTGGCGGTGTGCGGGCCGTGGATCATGCCTCTCTAGAGGTACCTCAGGGCAGCATTATTGGGCTGATTGGCCCCAACGGTGCGGGCAAAACCACCTTGTTTAATCTCTTGTCCAACTTCACACGCCCCGACAGCGGCGACGTGATGTTTAACGGCACCCCCATCCATCCCCTGCCCTCCCATCAAATTGCCCAGCGCGGACTAGTGCGCACCTTTCAAGTAGCACGGGTGCTATCTCGCCTATCCGTCCTCGACAATATGCTGCTGGCCACCCAAAAACAAACCGGCGAAGCGCTGCTGAATGTTTGGACGCGATCGCGACAAATTGCCAAAGAAGAACGCTTACAACGCCGCCACGCTCTAGAAATCCTAGACTCCGTAGGTCTCTCCCACATGGCCCATCAGTATGCCGGTTCCTTGTCCGGCGGGCAACGCAAGCTGTTGGAAATGGCCCGCGCTCTGATGGTCAATCCCAAGCTGATCCTCCTGGATGAACCAGCAGCCGGCGTCAATCCCACCCTGATTAATCAAATCTGCACCCACATTCAGCAGTGGAACCGGGAGGGCATGACATTTTTGATTATTGAACACAATATGGACGTAATCATGTCCCTGTGCGATCGCGTTTGGGTGATAGCAGAAGGGCGCAACCTGGCCACCGGCACCCCTACCGAAATCCAAACCAATCCAGCCGTCCTAGAAGCCTACCTTGGCCAATAGGCACCCGGCTGGCTGCACCTGCTAAGATGGATGCTCGACAAACCCGCACAGCGCAGCAGGACTCAGGGATGACCGACGAACCGATCCAGACCTCACCATCCGATGCCGGCGATCGCCCCTCGGAAGCATCACCCACCGATCCCTTACAAGCCTGGGGTATTCCCAGCATTCCTGTGGCTCCGCCTGGGTTTCGCTCCGGCTTTGTGGGCATCGTCGGCCGGCCCAACGTGGGTAAATCGACCTTGATGAACCAGATGGTGGGGCAGAAAATCGCCATCACTTCTCCCGTCGCCCAAACCACGCGCAATCGCCTACGGGGCATCCTCACCACTCCCGAAGCCCAATTTATTTTCGTGGATACGCCCGGTATTCACAAACCCCATCACCAACTGGGCAAAGTACTGGTGCAAAATGCCAAACAGGCGATTCAATCCGTAGACGTGCTGCTGTTTGTCGTGGACTGCACCAACGAAGCTGGCGGGGGCGATCGCTACGTTGCCGACCTGCTCAGCCATGCTCCCGTACCGGTGATCCTAGGCCTCAATAAAGCCGACACCCAAGATCCAGAACGGGGCACCCTCGACCAAACCTATCGCGACCTCGCCGAACCCCACGGATGGTCTACCGCCAAGTTTTCGGCCCTCACCGGTCAAGGATTGCCCGAGCTACAGCACCAGCTCATGCAGCATCTGGATCCCGGCCCCTACTACTACCCACCGGATTTAGTCACCGACCAGCCCGAACGCTTCATCATGGGCGAACTGATCCGCGAACAAATTTTGCAACTCACCCGCGAGGAAGTGCCCCACTCGGTGGCGATCGCCATTGAACGGGTGGAAGAAACCCCTAGCCTGACCCGCGTCTTCGCTGCCATCAATGTGGAACGCGATTCCCAAAAAGGCATCCTGATCGGCAAAGGTGGACAAATGCTAAAAGCGATCGGCAGCGCCGCCCGCACCCAAATTCAAAAGCTGATCATGGGCAAAGTCTACCTTGAGCTGTTTGTGAAAGTTCAGCCCAGATGGCGACAATCGCGGATGCACCTAGCAGAGCTAGGCTATCAAGTCGAAGAATAACAAAGAAGCTGCTGACCTCTGTCAATCTTGCGTTCCAACTCACCGAACCCTATGAACCCGCCTATGCGGGTTTTGTGGTATGGCGTCAGTTCGGGTTGAGGAGATTTTCCAGCTTGTTGAACAAAAGAATCAAGATCTTAGCTCACTGAAGCATGAGGTTTTCAGCTTATCCCGAACTCAGGTTACCTAGGAATTTGCTGAGAAGAACCTGGGAGAAACTCTTAACCGCACTTCAGATAGGCTTCAGCCCCCACCCCCATACTGATAAGTGTTGAAGGAAAACACCTCACTCAATACTTCAGGAGTTCCCCATGAAACGCACTATCATTTCCGGTCTTTCTCTCCTCGCCCTCTCCGCCATTGCCCTGGAAGCGATCGCCACCCCCACCGCCATCAACCGCATTGCCGCAGCCACTCAAACAGAACTCGCTTCTCGTCATCGCGATTCTGAGCTACCTAACCCTACGACCTTTGGTGGCCCTCAAGCCATCGCTACTCGTCACCGCGATTCTGAGCTACCGAATCCTACAACCTTTGGTGGTCCTCAAGCCATTGCTTCCCGTCACCGTGACTCTGAATTACCGAATCCTACAACCTTTGGCGGTCCTCAAGTTACGGCTTCCCGTCACCGTGACTCTGAGCTACCCAACCCCACAACCTTTGGTGGTCCTCAAGCCATTGCTTCTCGTCACCGCGATTCCGAGTTACCGAATCCTACGACCTTCGGCGGACCTCAAGCCATTGCTTCTCGCCACCGCGATTCCGAGTTACCGAATCCTACGACCTTCGGCGGACCTCAAGCCATCGCTTCTCGTCACCGCGATTCTGAACTACCCAACCCCACAACCTTTGGTGGTCCTCAAGCCATTGCTTCCCGTCACCGTGACTCCGAGCTACCGAATCCTACGACCCTTGGTGAACCTCAAGTTACGGCTTCCCGCCACCGTGATTCCGAGCTACCGAATCCTACCTCTTTTCCCATCAACGCTTGAGGCGATCGCAGGTGGGGGGGACTCTCCTCTACCCTCACAACCATGCCACAGCAACTTAGGGGCGATCGCACTATGACAACCGTCACGCCCCAGCCGGATCTTAAACACCAGCTTTCCTAAGGAAGGAACGCGATCGCCCCTGAAGTTCTGATTACAAGCACAAATTAGTTGCTAAACGTCTAATCGTTCACCTTCTCCAAGATGACAACGTCGTTCGTAAGCAACAGCCCGAAAATCGTTCACTCGTCCCCCAAGGAAATCGTCACTATGAAATATGCATATCGCGGCATTGAATATACGCCCAAGTCTTCCAAGCAACTAGGCATCCAAACATCCCTGAAAGGTACCTATCGAGGTGCAGCCTTATCCTTCGACGGTGCAATTGTCCATGTTCCTGACAGTGTCCAAGTGTTGACCTACCGTGGCATTAACTACTTAGGTCACCGCTAAACCTTATACAAACTACAAACAACCAGTTCAACCTACTATCAACGCTTGCCAAGGCTGTCTAAGCAGCACCTTGAACAATCACCCCCTAGACTCAGGTCTAGGGGGTTTCCTATGCCCTATGAGTTTGATCACGGGATAGATTGATACAACCATTCGGGTTTCAATAGACACCGTTTGAGCAGATCAGGATGGTGAAAAGCTAAAATTCGGACTTGAGCCCATCCACATCTATGGCGGCATGATGATGGTCAAGCTCACGTTATCAAGGCTGTTGACTCATGGGACTGATGCAAAATTGATACATAGATGAACGCGATCGCTCCCCTTGTATCCCACCCCCTATCTGCTCATCCTCGTATCAGAGTTAACCGTTAAACTACGTTTTAACTAGGGTATCTATCTCTATTTCAGCGCATCTCATAGACCGTATCTATAAACCAGCATCAACGCCCAAGTCAGCCACTGTCACGCTAGCTTGAGCACCATCATCACCCATGCTGTCTATCAGGGAGTTTCTACATCATGACCTCCAATTCCCTTGGAGACTTCCAACCCGTCGGCCGTTCACGCCGAAAGCGCGGTCTCAATGTGGCAGATTTGCTGATTCTGCCCAAGGAGCAACAGCGTATTGTCAACTGGATGCTCCGTCGCGATGAAGTGACGATGGCTGATCTTGAAGAGCATCTTAAGCAAGATGCGATCGCCCTTCAGCCGATCCTAGAGGAACTGATTAGCCAAAGCTATGTGCAGGTTGTAGCCGGCCATCCACCTCGCTATCGTGTTCAGCTTGCAGCCAAGAGCGGTCGCCAGATGCCCAAAAACATTTGGGACATTCTGGATCACAACAGTCCCACAGCCAATATTTTTATTTCCTATTCGCGACGCAACAAACCCTTTGTGCAACGGCTTTATGATGCCCTAAAAAAGCACGGTCGTGAAATTTGGGTGGATTGGGAGAGTATTCCTTCGGCAGCGGACTGGTGGAAAGAAATTGAGCTAGGTATTGAACTTGCGGATACCTTTGTTTTTGTTCTCAGTCCTGCCTCAGTTCAGTCTCCTATCTGTACCCAGGAAATCAATCATGCCCTGCTCAATAGCAAACGGATGATTCCGGTCGTTTGTGAGGACGTCAATCCTAGTGAGGTGCATCCCGAACTCGCCCGGCTCAACTGGATTTTTGTCCGCGATGTCGATCAGTTTGGGGAAAGTATTCGCAAACTAGTCACCACGTTAGACACCGACCTCGACTATGTGCGAATGCATACGCGCATTCTCATTCGAGCCAAGGAATGGAGCGATCGCCAGCAAGATGAAAGTTTTCTATTGCGGGGCAGCGATCTTCATGATGCAGAACAGTGGTATGGCGGCAGCGGCAGTAAAGTGCCAGCTCCTGCCCCTCTCCACCATGAATATATTCTGGCTTCTAGCCAAGCTGAAGCAGCTCGACAGGCCGCAGCACTGCACCAGCAAAACGTGACCCTCAAGCGCCAGCGTCGTTGGCTGGGGATTATCACCCTCGTGTCGATCGCCGCTGTAGGTCTGGGAGGCAGCAGCTTCTTGCTCTACCAACAAGCCGAACGCAATCGCCTATTGGCCGAGAACCTGCGGGATCAAGCTGACCATGAACGGATTCGCGCGCTCACCCAAGCCTCAGAAGCTCTCTTTGGTGGAAATCAGCGTTTTGATGCCTTGCTGCAGTCCATGCGAGCCGGATACCAGCTCCAAGCTGCCTACAGCAGACCTCCTGCTGAGCTGCAGGCCCAGGTGCTTACAGCTCTCCAGCAAGCCATCTTCTGGGTACGGGAACGCAATCAGCTAGAGCAGCATAACGGCATTGTCTGGGATGTGAGTTATAGCCCAGATGGGCAGATTATTGCCTCCGCTAGTGGCGATCGCACCGTCCGATTATGGCGACCCGACGGCACCCTGCTGCATAGCCTAGAAGGCCATACCCAGCCGGTGCTAGGGGTTTCCTTTTCCCCGGATGGTCAGCTCATTGCCTCAGCGGGGCAAGACCAAACGATTAAACTTTGGCGATCGGATGGCACCTTAGTCACCACCTTTACAGGCCATAGCGCCGCCGTGAATCATGTCCGCTTTAGCCCGGATGGTCAACGCCTGATCTCCGCCAGTGACGACAGCACCGTAAGGTTATGGCAGCTCGACGGCACCCCGATCACCACCCTCACCCAGCATAGTGCAGCCGTGCGCGATGTGCGATTTAGCCCCGATGGTCGGCTGATTGCCTCGGCTAGCGATGACCAAACCGTGCGGCTGTGGCGATCGGATGGCAGTCCCCTTCGGCAACTGCAGGGACATACCGCTCGGGTCTATGCCATCGACTTTAGTCCCGACGGTCAATTTCTGATCTCAGGCAGTTGGGATCACACCGTACGACTTTGGCGCGCCGACGGCACCCCGATCCGCACCGTGCAGGCCCATGATGACCTGATCCACCAAGTGCGATTTTCCGCCGATGGTCGCCAATTCGCTACGGCTAGCGCCGACAAAACCATCAAATTTTGGCGGCTGGATGGCAGCTTAGTCTCCACCCTTGGCGGTCATACCTCCCAAGTCCGTAGCCTCAGCTTTACGCCCGATGGAGCTTGGTTGGCCTCGGCTGGAGGCGATCGCAGCATCAAAATCTGGAGCCTCGATCGCTCATGGCTCACCCCTCTGCAATCCCATACGGGGCAGGTCTACGACGTTGAGTTTTCCCCTGATGGCCAACACCTGGCCACCACCGGAGCAGACTCCACCATCAAAATCTGGAACCTTGATGGATCGGAAGAACGCTCAATCACAGCCCATGATTCATCCATTTGGGATCTGAGTTTTAGTCCCGATGGTCAGCAGCTAGCCTCCAGCAGTTCTGACTGGACGGTTAAGCTTTGGAACCCGCAGACCGGAGCCTTGCTCCATACCCTCAGAGGCCATCGCGCACCGGTGTATGCGGTTGTCTTCAGTCCTGATGGCCGCTGGATTGCCACCGCTAGCGATGACCAAACCGTGCGGCTATGGACGCGGGACGGTCGTTTTGTTCGGCAAATCGAAGCCCACAGCAACGGCGTCCTGACTGTGCAATTCAGTCCCGACAGTCAAACATTACTCACCGGGAGCTGGGACACCACGGCCAAACTCTGGAGCCTAGACGGGCAGGTGCTCCAAACCTTCAAGGGCCATAGCGGCTGGATCTTTGACGCCGTCTTTAGTCCCGATGGGGAAACCATCGCCACCGCCAGCTACGACAACACCGTCGGCTTGTGGGATCGACAGGGCAACCGCTTGGCAACACTGGAGGGGCATAGTGATGGCGTGGTGGCAGTGCAGTTTTTTCCCGACGGCATCGCCACTGCTAGCGCCGATCGCACCATGAAGCTCTGGCGACTGGACGGCACGCTGATTACTACCCTGCCAGGTCATACGGGAACCGTGAATAACCTCAGCTTTAGTCCCGATGGTCACCTTCTCGCCTCCGCCAGTGACGATCGCACCGTCCTCCTTTGGGATACCAACGTGCTGGGCAACCTTGATGAATTGATGACCCTTGGCTGTAGTTGGCTACAGGACTATCTACGCCATGCCAACCTCAGTGAGAGCGATCGCCAACTCTGCAGCTCTTAAGGTTCACCACACTTGTCCTTTCTTGAGCAATTCCACCGTGTCGTCGGCAGGTACAGGCTTACCAAACCAATAGCCTTGCCCTGAATCACAATGGAGCGATCGCAGGGCCGCAAGCTGTTCAGGGGTTTCAATGCCTTCCCCAATCACCCCCATTCCTAGAGCATGGGCCAAGGCCACAATGGCTTGCACAATCTTGGCTTTCCCTTCGTCATGCATAATCTCACTGACAAAGGAGCGATCGATCTTGAGCATACCGATGGGAAAGGCATGAAGACGGCTCAGGGATGAATACCCCGTACCAAAATCATCAATACATAACTGAATGCCGCGCTGGGTCAAGCTCTCAAGCAGCGCCGCCGCATGGGTAGCATTGTCCATAATGCCGCTTTCGGTTATTTCCAGTTTGAGACAGTGGGGAGGCAAGCCCACTTGCTCAATCACATGCTGAATATCGTCCACCAGGTTCGGGCTAGACAACTGCCGAGGTGATAGATTCACGCTCATAATCAAGCGATCGGCTTGGGGCAGGGTCGATCGCCAAGCCTGTAGCTGTTGGCAGGCTTCTTGCAGCACCCACATACCAATGGGAATGATTAATCCCGTCTCTTCAGCGATGGGGATGAAGTCAACCGGAGAGACCAGACCACGCTTAGGATGCTGCCAACGCACCAGGGCCTCAAACCCCGATAGTTTTCCTGTCACCAAGGAAACAATCGGCTGATAGTAGACCCGCAGTTCCTGCCGCTCAATCGCTCGACGCAGATCGCTCTCTAGTTCCAAAACAGCGACGGCCTGATCATACATATCCGTCTGAAACAGCAGATAATGCCCTCGGCCATTCTCCTTAGCTCGATACATGGCTGTATCAGCATCGCGCAGCAAATGTTCTGGCTCGGTATAGCCCTGCATGTTGAGGGTGATGCCAATGCTCACGGTGGCAAAGACATCATAGCCATTCAGGTGAAAGGGCAATTGCAACAGTTGATAAATACGTTCAGCCACGTGGGCCGCGCCGGTTGCGCCGTGAATATTGTCGAGGAGCAGGGCAAATTCATCCCCTCCCAGACGGGCAATAGTATCACCAGGACGCAGACATTGATCCAAGCGTTCAGCGATCGCTTTCAGGAGTTGATCACCCACACGATGCCCCAAACTATCATTCACCACCTTAAAGCGATCGATATCGAGGAACAGCACCGCAAACTGACGGGAAGGATCGCGCTCGGCCCGAGCCATGGCCTGCTGGAGGCGATCGAGGAAGAGGAGACGATTGGGTAACCCCGTCAACACATCATGGAGAGCGTCGTGGAGAATTTGCTCCTCCATACGTTTACGGGCGGTAATATCGATCACCTGATGGATCACGTGAAGGGGCGCACCATAGCGATCGCGGATGAGCGCCACTTGCAAAATGGCATAGACCAAGCTGCCATCCTGACTGATGTAGCGCTTTTCCAATTGCACATCAGACAGTTCTCCATCCAGCAACCGTTGCAGCATCAGGCGATCGGCGACAATATCCGCTGGATGCGTCACCGCATCTGCCGTAAGCTTCAGCAAATCTGCTTCCCTATACCCCAAGGCTTGGCATAGAGCTTGGTTCACTTGCAAAAACTGTCCCGCCGGGGTGGTCATAGCCATACCAATGGGGGCGCGCTCAAAGGTCAAGCGGAAGCGCTCTTCACTTTTGCGCAGGTCATCCTCAGCTCGTTTACGATCGGTGATGTCGCTGCTCATGCCATCAAAGCGCAGCACCTGCCCCTGGGCATCATAAACCGCATGGGCGCGATCGCGAATCCAGCGAATTTCTCCACTAGGGCGCATGATCCGGTAGATACAGTCCGACTGTCCCGTGATGAGCAGGTTGTGTAAACTGGTCTGGGCTACCCCTTGATCATAGGGATGAACCATCTCAAGCCGCAGATTAGATGCTTCCCGAAAGGCTGCCACCGGACGTTGATACACGGTCTCCACGGCTTGGCTCACGTAGAGCAGAGTCATGGTCGGCGAGTACGACCAAACAACATCATCCAGGGAATCCAGGATGCTATTCAGCCGGTACTCACTCTCACGCAGAGCTGCCTCCATCCGACGCTGCTCAGTCATGTCAGCAATGGAGAACACCACCCCAGCGATCGCCCTTTCAGAATCCCGTAGCGGCGATCCGTTCATCGACAAGTAGCGGATGGATCCATCATGCCGCGTCATCATCACGGAGACGTTAAACAATGGCTGCCCAGATTGCACAATGGTTTGAAACGGCTGCTCCCCAGGCAGAGTACAACCATCCTCATTGCAAACCGTCCATGCCAACGAGTCATACTGCTGCTGCATGAGTTCGGTTGTGCTCAAGCCCAGCAACTCTTCTGCCCGATCATTGGCAAACACGATCGCGCCGGTGTGATCAAACACAATCACCGCCGTCACACTCGTTTGCAGAATCCCATTTAACAAACTGTATTCATTGAGCAAGCGCTCCTGCGCCTGACGGTGCTGGGTAATGTCATTTTGGATACCCACAAAGTTGGTGAGATAGCCATTGGCATCAAACACCGGCGCAATGAACAGCTCATTCCAAAACGGCGTGCCGTCTTTACGGTAGTTTTTCAGCACCACATGACAGTCTTGGTGCGACTGCAGAGCCTGGCGAATGTGCTGCTTTGCCTCTATTGCCGTATCAGCTCCCTGCAAAATACGGCAGTTGCGCCCAATGATTTCAGTCACGCTGTAGCCGGTGATCCGCTCAAAGGCAGGGTTAGCGTAAATAACGGGGTTGTTTAATTGGGTCGGATCGGTGATCACAATACCGTTGCTGCTAGCCGCGATCGCTCGCTTCATCAACCGCAGATTATCTTCCACCTGCTGTCGAGCAATGGCGGCAGCTAGCACATTGGCGATCGCCTGCAAAAAGTTAGCATCATCCTGGGTGAAACGACGATAAAGGCGCGTATGCACCCCCAAAACGCCAAATCCATCCTGCTTTCCCGGCACCACCACCGTCATCCCGCTCACGACTTGGTGATTATGCAGGAAGGGTGCACCCGAGAAGCGGGTTTCAATCTGCAGATCTTTCACAATCACAGGCTTCTGATGCAGCAGCGTATAGCCCGCTTGGGTATCTGGTCGAGTGCTAATGGTCGCATTCCCCACCATGCCATCCTGCCAGCCCACACCACTACGCAGCAAAAGGGTGTGCCCATTGGGCAGCAGCTCTAAAATCTGCACATAGTCAACCCCTAAGGTCTCCTGCACCACCACCACCGCCACACTCAGCAAGGACGCAAGATCAGGCTCAGCAATAGCCTGCTGTCCTAGATGGGCGATCGCTTCCTGCTGAGCTACTCGTCCCCGCAGTTCTTGAGCAACTTGGGTCTGGGAGGTAATGTCATAGACCAGTATGGCTAGGGCAGGCTGCCCTTCAAAGACAACCGATGCATAGCGTAAATCTATCCAGCGATCGCCCGCACCTGCTTCTGCCTCGACACAAGAATCGTGATCCGGTTGTGGCAGCAATCGACGGATCGCTTGATGCTGATCGTTGGGGTGCTCTTGACAATGCGCAACCCACTGTAGATGGCAGACATCTTCCACGATGGCAGACAAGGGTTGCCCAATAAGCCCATCCAACGGCATGGCTAACTGCTCAGCCAAGACAGGAGTCGCATACAAAATACGTCCATCCTGAGGGTGGGCGATCGCTAACGGAATGCCGAGCAAGGCGGTAATCGCAGAGGTATCACTGGCCTCTAACATTTGCCCCTCCGACAGTTCTGGATGATCCTCCAAGCCCAGTAAAGGCGACGTAATCCAACCCATGGATGCTGGAGCGATCGCCCGACACTCTGAACCTGGAGACGAACGTAATTGACCACAGACAACGAAAGGTGCCTGAGTACTATTATGTCCACAATCTTGTTCGTTTTTATACATACTGCTTATGCAAGTCCCAGCCAGTGTCTGGGGAAAGAGCAAGATTACAGCCACTCGATGCGATCACAGCCGATGGTCGCACCGTCATTCCCTGACTCACATCCCAAAACTAGACGTTGTCTGTTGATCCCAACGTGGAATTCGAGCTACACCCCTACGTCTAGAATGCCCTGATTTTGAGGATATGGAGTGTGGGTGATGACATGTGGATAACGATTGCCCCATAGCACTAGATCCAATCATCCCACGATCCTCTATGTTTCTGCA
>DATNRH010000208.1 GCA_036703605.1 Candidatus Obscuribacterales bacterium
CTTCCACCGCAACCTCACCCGTGGCGGTGGCAAAGCGGATGCCTTTTTTGGCCCAGCAGGACAGCGGCTCATCCAAGCCCTGATTCAGTTTGCTAAGTCTACCCAATATCCCGATCTGGCCATGGCATTTTGTGTGGTGCAGTTGCCCAATTTAGTCCAGCGGCTGTCCTATGCCGCTCAGCAAGAGCGATTACCCTATTTTGTTCAGGTGAATTTTGCTCAGTTCATCAGTACTGGTTCGAGTGAGAAAACGGCATCTGGAATTCTAGCGACGGCTAGTGATGTGCTCACGCGATTCATGGCCCCAGACCTATTGCAATCGCTTTTAGGGACAACCAATGTCGCCGCTATCCTCGAACGCAAGGAACTGTTGGCCTTTCAATCGGACATTTTTCGCCAGGATGTGATCAATCCCCTACTGGCAGCCATCATCAATGTCGTTGTCAATCTCAACTGTTCGGTGCAGCGACAGGCTCCCTTCATTTTTAGTGCGGACGAATTTCCCACCATTTACATGCCGCAGGCTCCTAATTGGCCCAACCAACATCGCTCTAAGGGCTTTACTGGCATCTTTGGCTTTCAGTCGTTTCCCCAAATTGTTGAAACCTATGGGCAAGAACAAGCCAAGGCACTCCTCTCAGCCTGCAGCACTCGCTTCTGGTTCAATCCCGGTGATGTGCAAACCGCTCAGCGCTACAGTGATGAGCTAGGCGAAACGGAGGTCACCTTCAGAACTCACTCCTACAGCCGCAGTCACGGCGATGACTGGGGGCGTAATCGTTCTACGTCGGAGCAGGTGCGCACTAAGAAGTTGATGACGCCTGATGAAGTCATGCGATTTGGCGTCGGTGAATGCCTTTACATCAACCCAGCCTTCAATCAGTACCCCATTCACTATGAACAAGTCCCGATCCCAAAACGCGATCGCCGCCTCAAAAAGGAGTGTGAAGGGCTCTGGGAAACGATTCGCGACCGCATGATACGCAGAGAACATAGCCGCCGACCCAATCTCGATATGGAAGACCAAATTCGCATCCGACTCAAGGAGGCCGATCACCTGCTCCCAATGCCGCCAGAGGAAGAAGAAGACGCGCCACCACCTCAGAAGCGATCTGCTCAAACCATTAATCTGCCTGAGTTTTAGAGTCGATCATTTTCTTGAAAAGGTGACCAACTCAAACTTTTGGGACTAGCATCCGATTTCTATTG
>DATNRH010000209.1 GCA_036703605.1 Candidatus Obscuribacterales bacterium
CCGCGGGGTCACTTGGCTCAGATCGATGCTGGAGCGTACTAAGCGAGCGCTGAGATTATTTTGAATGAGCTGCTGCTGCAGAGAAGCTGCCCGATCGCGCTCCCGAAAGATACCCGCCTGCATAACGCTGTAGCCATCTACGACGGTGCGAAACGAATCGGGGGCGAGTTGCTGGAGACGGGCCTGTTCTGCTGGAGTGGCCACCGATACTAAGACTTGGTAACTGCGGGTGCTGGTAGGCGACGCTTCGGGCAGGGCTGCTAGATTGCCGGGAACCGTCACCGTCGTGCCGGGAGTGGGACTGGGAGATGGGATTGATGGTGTGGAGGTTTGGGGCGGTGTGGGTAGGGTAGGATGGGTGGCGGTGGATGTCCGGCCTCCAGCTTCCGCAATTAAAACATCGAGGTTGCGATCGTGGGTGATATAAATATGCCCGAGGGCTTGACCGTTATAGGTGCGTCTTGTCAGTCGCCAGCCAGAATTGAGTTGAATTTCTGCAAATTCATTGGTGACGCCGTTTGTCCGCCCAATTTCTAGGGAAGGGGAAGTGCGATCTTGGTTGGGCACTGCCATTAACACTAGGTCATTACCCTGGCGCGTTACTTGCAGGCCATAGCGCCAGCCCAGATCTTCATTGCCCACCCGCACGGAATAGCCATTGCTGTCTGTGCTGCGACCACAAATGCCGCTGAAGTCAAAATCCAGCAGCAGGGGGGTTACCAGAGTGGGTGAACTGGATTGGGTTGACCAGCAATCGCGGCGATCGCTGATTTGCTCCAGAATTAACAATTGGTGTCTGGTGCCACCCGCAAACGGGGCCGCAACGGTCACAAAGCGATCGGCGTTTACCTCCTGCTGGGTAAACGTTGTAGCGATCGCAGGTTGTCCAGCTGATGCCAATAATCCCAATCCCAATGCACCTGCAAGATGCAGCCATCGTTTCACGCTCATAGGTCTCTTGATTCCATCTGCGAAAGGCTTAAGTGTGAAGAAACGGTGGCGTGGTCATCAGTCCGTTGCGTTGCTCAATCTAAGAACAGATTTATCGGCTGACACCACACCACGTGTCTTAACCGCAAGGTGTAGCTCTCACTCACACGCTTATATCGCCTGAGACGGTGGGGGTTTCCGAGAGTTTCACCTCCTAGACCGGCTTTTCAACTGGCACATCTTGGATGGTGGAGCGGGATGGGATGGAAGAAGTGAGGCATCAGCCCCACATGCTAATTGACACCCAACCCAGGACTCCGGTGTGGAAACAGCACCTAGAGCATGAGATTGAGTGTCAATTCAAGGTTAGTTAAGACGAGGGTAATTCCTCTAGCAGGCGCTGGCTAGATGATTTGACCGGATTGAGACACGAGGATCTCATGCACAGAGGATATGGTGTGGGGAAGCCGAGCTCGTCCACGAACGGTAATCTCGTATTGACGCTGTCTGTACTGATTGCTGGAGACCGGGTGTTCAGGATTCGTGAACCAGGTAGCGCGCACAAGACCCAGACGTTCTAGCTTGATGAGAGAGGCATACACTGTAGCGATATTTTCAGATAAATACTGCTCTAGCGCCACGGGAGACTCGCTAGCACAGACCAGGGTCTTGAGAACAGAGATCTCCAGAGGCGTCAGTGTGCGGTTACGATCGCTCAATGCAGACACCCATGATTGAATAGACGTAATTGCCGTTTTCATGCGACCTCTTCAGTTAAAATAAAAGTGTTTGCAGAGATAAAAGCGTAATAGAAAAGTATTACCGTGCTTACTATCCCACGCGTCCCAAGACTAATGCTTCAGTGGCATTTCGGAAGTTTTACCTTCATCCGTGAAGCTTCTTCTCTGATCATACGTGTGAATCAGGAGAGAGGCTTATTCTTCTCGCAAAGAAACTGCAAAGCTTTCATGAATTCTTGGTTTGACGAATGTTCCGCATATTTACGGGATAAGCTAAAGCGATCGCCCTCGCGTCTTAGTAAATATGCTGGAATGGAGGCTGGTAGTGTTTCAGCGCTGATCATAGTTGTGGTCACTCTAAGGTGAGACCTGTCCTCGATGAACGTTCAAGTATTTGAACGTCTTCGAGGTTTCTTGATGTAGCCTAGGTGACCCTACCGGACGATGGCTATACCTGAAAAACGCTCATACCAAGTGCTTGAACCCACGGCTACACCGTCAACAATGACCTCCGCCGACGAATCGACTTCATGGTTCCGCGTAGGTGGTTGTTGCTTGTATAGGCGCGGCTTTTAGCGCCAGCGTTGAGCGTATTGTCAGGCAGGTCTAAACGTTGTCTTGTCACATTTTGTGGAGCGATCGTTCCATGTCAACGACATCATTAGACTATGTCAGCTCTCATCAAGACTCCCATGGCACCCTAGCATGGTACACCCCAGATAGAGGCAAAGACGATGGTTGATTGATCTAGGTTCCCAACCGTCAATCGGGTGGCAAGGGTATGGGCAGCAGCGGTAGGGTATCTGTGGGCCATAGCTCGACATGAAAGATCTGGCTGAAGGCTTGCTTCACCTGCTGTTCGACCAAGCTGTATTGAATGTCAGGTAGCCATTCTGCCAAACTGCCCACGGGTCTATCCGTAATTCCACAGGGAACAAT
>DATNRH010000210.1 GCA_036703605.1 Candidatus Obscuribacterales bacterium
TGTCCTAGCTGCGATCGCAGCCCTAGCCTACCTTGCCGCGCGATCGCTCTATCCAGTTTTTTACATTTTGGATCTACCCTGGGCGCGATCGATGATGTTTGGCGTGGGCAATTTGGGGATCATCACCCTATTCGTGATCAGCTTGCGCAGCCTAGGATCCTAAACTATCCGGTCAACAACCATTCGGTCCAAGAGGACAACCTCTCCGGTACTATAAACCTGTAGCCTCCTGATGAACCATCAGGGGCATTGTTGCATTGAGAACAGCTCAGCGAGATTATGGCTTCCAATCTATCCTTTGACATTGTCAGCGACTTTGACCACCAGGAAATGGTCAATGCAGTAGACCAAGCCATGCGAGAAATTCGCACCCGGTATGACCTCAAGGATACGAAGACCGAGATGGATCTAGGAGAGGATCTGCTTACGATTACCACCGACAGCGACTTCACCCTGCAGTCGATTCACATGGTGCTGCAAACCAAGGCCGTGAAGCGGGGGCTATCGCTGAAAATTTTTGACTACGGCTCGGTTGAATCCTCAAGCGGTAATCGCGTGCGGCAAGAGATCAAGCTGCAGCGAGGCATTGATAAAGAACTGGGCAAAAAACTGTCGAAGATCATTCGCGACGAGTTCAAAAAAGTGCAGGCCGCCCTGCAAGGCGACTTAGTCCGGGTCTCGGCCAAATCAAAAGATGACCTGCAACTGGTCATGCAGCGGCTCCGCCAGGAAGATTTGCCGGTTGAACTCCAGTTTGTGAATTATCGGTAGCATCTCCCAACCCTAGCCTCCCGGCGAGACAGTGCGGTGTTCTGCGTCTGAGACGATGTGCGTTGGTACGCTAAAGTTCCAGGGTCGCTAGACCCAGATACCTGATCCCGGCTGGCGTCACATCAAAGCGGCAGGGCAAAATCTCCACCCCGGCAGCGATCGCCGCCCGTAGAAGCTGACCGTAGGTGGGATCGGCCACATCACCGGGGGAAAAGCGATCGCAGTCGCCCCGGTTGATGAAATAGAGCATGACGGGGCGAGCCGTCTCGGCGATATGGATGAGTTCCCGCAAATGTTTCTGCCCGCGCGTGGTCACCGTATCGGGAAACAGGGCTAGGCTCCCCTGCACCCAGGTGGTATTTTTCACCTCAATATAGAGGGGG
Organism: Candidatus Obscuribacterales bacterium; assembly: GCA_036703605.1. Taxonomy (NCBI): domain Bacteria; kingdom Bacillati; phylum Candidatus Melainabacteria; order Candidatus Obscuribacterales; species Candidatus Obscuribacterales bacterium. The sequence continues at coordinate 1,155 of DATNRH010000210.1, forward strand.
CGATCGCCCTCCGTCGGCTGCAGAACAAAATCGATGCGGCTTTTGCCATCTATACCGTAGGGCACCTCGGGGCGAATCTCTGTGTAGTCGCCTAGTTCAGCCAATCCGCGCTGTTCCAACAGCGATCGCACCACCCGATTTGGCAGCCCCGTATTCACCCCCACCCAGGTGGGCACCGTATCCTCCACCTCAATCAACTCCCAGGTGTAGGCCAGCTTGCGCTTAGGATTATCGCTTTTCGACACCTGCACCCGGTTACCCGGCACATAGACCCCGGTCATCGGGCCCGTATTGGGGCAATGGGCCGTCACCACCTCGCCACTATCCAGCTCGACGTCAGCAAAGAAACGTTTGTAACGGTTGATTAACCGCCCAGACAACAGCGGCGGGTAAGGATAAAACCAATCGATAACCATTCTGGCTCGGGGATCTAGAAAAGACACAACATCCAAGTCCAGTACGGCGCACTGGCTTTCAGAGTATGCCGTGATTGCACCAGCGCGTCAACTAGACGAGTTCACCCCAGACGCGATCGCCCCTGCCACCTGATCCCCGCAGGGTGGGGGTAACAGCGGTTACAAAACCATGACAACTGCTCTGTTACGCTTGTGAACGCAACTTCAAACAAGTATTTACCGTGGGCGCTGTTTGCATCCAGATTGTTGAAGGAAACCCTCATTTGCGATCGCTACTCGGTTGGCATTTGCAACAAACAGGGTATTGGGTTTACCAGTCGGCGGATCTCCATCAAGCCCGCGAGACATTTCAGACCAGGCAACCCAATCTCGTGGTGCTTGACTCTGAATTGCCTGGCGGTGACGGACTCGACTTTTGCCGATGGCTACAGAGCCAGCAGCAGGCATTTGTCTTGATGTTATCAGCCCGCACGACTGAATCAGATATTGTGACGGGGTTACGGGCAGGGGCAGATGACTATCTGACCAAGCCATTTGGAATGCAGGAATTTTTGGCCCGGGTAGACGCCTTGTCGCGCCGTAGCCGTATGGTCTCTGCTCCTGACTCCCTCAACTACGGAGAGCTAAAAATTGATTTAATTCATCGCCGCGTGCGCTTGAATGAAGAATCGATTGAGCTAACCCCTCAAGAGTTTAGTTTACTCTATGTTCTAGCCCAAGCTGGGGGCCTACCCCTGAGCCGGACAGAACTGCTGCGGCGGGCCTGGCCCGATGCCATCGATAACCATCGCACGGTGGATACCCATGTCCTTTCCCTGCGCAAGAAAATTGAGGTTGATCCCCGTCAGCCCAATTTAATTCAAACCGTACGGAATGTAGGCTACCGGTTTAACGTGGACGTGCTATCCCACGATCGCCCAACATCGATTAACGCCGCTAGCCATAACCACGGCACCACTCATAGTACGAGCGATCGTCCCTTATTTAACCATCGTCCGATCGCCAATGAGCATCCTTTTCCACGACTAGCAGAACGCTAAGCCCTAGTCATATTCAGCCTGCCATGGCTAGGAGATATCCATGTCCATGGGAAGGTAGCAGGCCAATCGCGATCGCCCGGCAGACTCAAGGTTAGACGTTTGGGCAGAATTAGCCGACGGTGTTTCGAGTAACTCCAGCCGTCCATTCATCCTGTCTAACAAAATTTGACACATCATCAGCGCCATGCCCACCGACACCGGTAGACGCGGACTGCCAGGCTGGAATCGTGATGGGCTTAGGGGCAGGGGCGTTTGGTTGCGAATACCCTGCAAAATCTGATGCATTAAGCGTTCTGGCGGAGGGCTAGCATTCATAAAATCCAAGGGTTCTCGCCAAGCGCTGGACGGACGATAGTCATCAATCCAGATTTCAACCTGCTGCTTGTCTGGTTGGGGATGAATGGAGACATGAATCGTTCCCTCCTCCATCAGCATAATCGGCATGTCGATCAGCATCACCAAGACCTGCTGTAGTCGCCGAGGATCTGCCTGTACCCAGATCTCTGGATCTACAGCATCCACCGAGAGACGAAGGTTTCGGTTCTTGGCCAGTAGGTTAGTTAAGGCGTAGGCTTCATCCAGCACGGTTGCAAGCTGCACACTTTGCAACGACTGTTGGGCACTGCCATACTCTGTCTTCGAGACCAAAATTAGACTATCCAGCAACGCCAAGAGCTTTTGAGTAGCCCCATAGGCTTGATTGATACAGTCGCGTTCCTCGTCGTGATCTTCACATAGATCCGTCAGAATCAGTTGATGCAGACTGATAATCGAACTGAGGGGCGATCGCAGTTCATGGGACGTACGCGCCAAAAAGCCAGCTCGGAACTGGCTCATCTCCGCTGAGAGGTAGTAGGCCAGCAGCGCTTCCTGCACCGCTTGATGGATGACCACATCAGGACGACTAGCCTCTACATCCGAGCGATGTATCTCCACTTGCTCAGGCTGGCCAGATTGGGGACGTTCGAGCAAACGCGAAAGCTGGGGGCGTGTGATCAGCCCGACACCAATGCCAACCATCAGAAATACCCAAGAAGTGAAGCCCATAGCCAAGTTAAAAATCTGACAAGGTAAGTGAACAGGAGCGGTAGGACAGAGAAATGTGATGTAGATACACAGAGGTAAGGCGATCGAAACGCCTCGATCTTAGCCTGACCCAACCCAGTCGTGATGAACCATGAGCTCTATGGAGAATCCTGGGATCCTGCAGCGACTTGGCTGTATGGAGATGCTATGGCGCTAGTTACATGGGTTAGGAGATCCAGAAACCCTGACAACATTCAAAGGTTTGAACGTTCGATCTAGGCCATGTCTCAACCAGACTGACCAAAGCTATATTACTGATAATCAACGAGCAGATGTTGTTACGACAACGGTAAGGTAGCGGAGATTTAGGTGATGATTGCAGCAAATGAGGACGTGTCCTGGCATAGCTACGCTCCCTCACAATGACACATGCTGTTTTCAACATTACCTCAGCATGGATAAAACGCAGCCAGTTGTCTCGCCGTCTTGCCTCCCTCTACGGTGTATCAGCGTGATCTAAAGCAGACGCATCGTCTATGTGACATGGAAGTCTTGCGTTGGGCGATCGCCCCGGTCATCTCGCATCCAGGCTAACACTAGCCTATAGGTAGATCGAGATCATCTGCTCCCACAATGATGTTCATGTCGGCAATGTTCATGTCAGCGACTACCCAGGAGACTGGCCAATCGCCCAAAAGGTTTCGGAGCCAGCATCATCGTAGCGATTGCCAGGCAAGCTGCGCCGCGCCGACCATACCGGCCTGATTGCCCAACTGGGCCGTCAACACCTGCAGCCCTTGCCGTGAACTTGGCAGCACCCGCTGCTCTAGCTCCGCCTGCATACTGGGAAAAAAGAAAGGGGCGCTAGCACTGACACCGCCGCCAATAATCACCGCTTCTGGCGTTAGTACATAGAGCAAACTGGCTAACCCTGCCCCCAGATCTCGTCCGTAGGCTTGCCAAAAGGCGATCGCTTCACCATCACCCTCGGCTGCCCGTCGTCCCAGCTCATCGGGCTCTAGCCCCGTGCGGCGGCGGATAGCCTGAACGGAAGCATATTGCTCCAGGGAGCCGCGATTACCGCTGTTGCAGGGCGGCCCATCGGGGTTGAGGGTAATCAATCCTAGTTCCCCAGCCGCCCCTTGGTGACCGACAAAGAGGTGACCGTTGAGAATAATTGCGCCACCCACCCCCGTGCCCAAGGTGAGCACAATCAAGTTGGCAATACCCCGCCCGGCCCCCAGCCAGGCTTCCCCCAGCCCGGCACAGTTGGCATCGTTGGCTAAGACTGTCAGTCGTCCGGTGCGTGCTTCCAGCCAATCCGCCAAGGGCACATTCTGCCAGCCCGCTAGATTGATCGCCACCTTCGCCACCCGGCCTGCGGCATCGGCCGGCCCCGGTGTGCCGAGACCGATCGCCCCGCACTGATAGTCGGGATCTAGGGTCGCGATCGCCCCCACCAAGGCTTCCAGCACCGCCTCAGGCGTCGCCGGTTGGGGCGTGGGAATCGTGAGTGAGCGATCGCAGGTTCCTTGGCGATCGAAACAGCCTAGCTTAATGGCGGTACCGCCCAGATCAATGCCGAACACCTGTTGAATGGATGACGTTTGCCCCACAGTTTTCCTCGTTTTCGTTGCTGGATATGGCCCATGGTGGGCTGGAGTGATGACATCGTGAGCGATCGCCCCATGTTGGCTAGACAACCTGCAGATCTCCCCCAACCCCTTGTCCGAAGGGCGGCTAAGACGCAAGGAATCTACGTTGCCGGGTTTCGGCTTCGCTCAACCCTCTACTTATGGGATTTGAGCTATGAAGCTACGTTGCCGGGTTTCGGCTTCTCAACCCTCTGCTTATGGGATTTGAGTATTGAGTATGGACTGGGAAACTAGCGCTCACGGCGTACTAGGGGATTGATCCAGTCATTCAACCCTTCACCCACCAGCGATAGCCCTACCACTAGACTGGTCATCGCTAGCCCTGGAAACATAGCCGTCCACCAGATGCCGGTGGGTAGAGCATCTAGGGCCTGCCGCAGATCCTGCCCCCATTCCGGCGTTTGTTCCGGCAGCCCCAGCCCGAGGAAGCCTAGCCCCCCCAGCACCAGAACTGCATCCGCCGCATTGAGGGTGAACAGCACCGGCACACTTTGAATCACATTTAGAGCCAGGTAGCGAGACAGCACCGTCCAAGTGGAAGCCCCCATGGCCTGGGCAGCTTCGATAAACAGCTCCGTCTTGACGCTCACGGTGTGATTGCGTACCACGCGGTAGTACTGGGGCACATAGGCAATACTGAGGGCGATCGCTGCATTCAACACCCCGCGCCCCACCATAAAGGCCAAGGTCACGGACAGCAGCAACCCTGGCAGGGTGTAGAGCGTGTCCATGAAGAAGAGCATCACCCGGTCTACCCGGCCTCCCAGATAGCCGCTGACCATGCCTAGGGGCACACCCACCAACAAGCTGAGCGTTGTAGCAAGCAGCACCACGTGCAGCGCCGCTCGGGTGCCAAACAGGGTGCGAGAAAAAACATCATATCCCTTGCGATCGGTGCCAAACCAATGTTCCGCTGATGGCGGCGAATGGATCGGATTTTCTAGGGGCACCTTAAAGGGATCCTGCAGCAGACCCCAGTCTTGAAACCAAGGGGCCAACAGGGCAATGACCACAAAGAAGGTCGTAATGATAATCCCTGCCCACATAAATCGGGTGGAGAGGCTAGGGGCGATCGCTCGCTGAAGTAAAGGCGGTAGGCTAGATTTCGCTTGGGTCACAGGGTTCATCAACTCTGGGATGATTCTACCAAGACTCTTGGCGCTCTTGGGACATCAGGCCGATCGCAGGGTCATTTGGGATTGCTGCAGGTGGTGCATGTGGTGGAATAAACGCCAGCAATATTGCTCCGACAACCCGCAGGTGACCGCTCCTCGCAAGACCACGTTGAAGTACCAATCGTTGGGAGCGTGCTCTTCGGTTAACTTCTCGATCACACTGTAGGTGCGCACGTGGGGATAGATGCGATCGCCTTGGTGAATTGCCACAGTAGCTTGCTGATAGCCCTCTTCCCGCTCATCGAGGCGATCGCTTAGATGCATGGGCAGTCGATAGAGCACCCCCTCTACACTGGCGCTAGCATCGGGCACCACGTCCAGCACACCGCAGTTACGCAGACGCGATCGCCGGAA
>DATNRH010000211.1 GCA_036703605.1 Candidatus Obscuribacterales bacterium
GAAACTTCATACCCGGCCACGCGCTGATTTTGGCTGACGGGCGAGTAATTTAGCAGAGGAAGAGCCACGCTAGAACCTCCAATTAGGTTTTACGATTTTTCACAAAGTTTATCCTTGATCATACGGGAGGTCCGTCTCACCCCTTCGGGAAATCTGAAAAATCCTTACAGAGCTTAACAATGCGATCGGCAACCCTAGACTGGATGGCGTCTGGCGGTGGGGCGATCGCATCTCCCGCATTCAATTCATACTACAGAACCTGCGTTACAGGTGGATCACACCGAACCAGGAAAGTACCGTGGCGATCGCTAGAAGTCCTACAAAGCTGCTACCAAAGACAGCGATCGCTGCCCCAGCGACACGGGCAGATCGGGCATAGGGCGGTTGTTGCCAGCTCCATCGGTAGCCGGGTGTTCCTGTGGCGCTGAACTGGTGACCTAGGTCTTCTAGCTTTTGGCGATAATCGGCACCATAGCGAGGCATTCGGGCAAAAGGATGCTCGCCCTGCGATCGCTGGGGTAAAATGCGCCGCCGCTGGTAGGGCACCGTATGATCGCCAAAACTGCTGAGGTATTCGTCACTTTCTAAAAGAGCATCTACGAAGCCATGGAGTCCTTGAGTTGCTAACACAATGGACCAGGCTAATGTCTCGCGATCGCTGTAAATGTCGCGTCCTAGTAAGCGCTGAACGCAAAGTTGTACAACTCGATAGTTACTATTGGGTTCGTAGTTGTGAACTCGAAAATTTTCAGACACCACCAGTCCGCGGATAAAGTCTCTCACGGTGATGTTTCCTGACTTTAGCTGAGATTCTAAGCCCAGTTGGCGATTTTTCTGCAGCATTTGCTGTTCATGAAAGATCTGACGATAGGCTGCCTGGATCAGATCATCCATTTCGGATGGTGATAGCGCATTTTCGGTTGTAAAATAGCGCGGCTGTTCGTCTCCAGGTACTTCATAGCCAATCACCCGCTGGTTTTGGGAGCTTGGGGCATAGTTAAGCAACGGAAGATTCATCGTTAAAATCCTCTGATAACGACGTATAAATTATAGAAAAAAAGCTATCACTCAACTTTTGCCAAGATTGCAGTTCAGGGTGTCTATCAGTATTAAAGAATGAACTCTATAGATCAGGTTTTATAGACACGAAAAACACGCCCTAGATCATCAAACTTCTTGATCTTTCTAGGGTAGTTTCAGACAGAATGAACACGTCTAATCTTGACTGTCAAAAATAGTTAAGCTGAGCTAGTAGGAATCAGCCTACGGGATTTACATACACAAGTCTATTTTTGTTGAATTAAGGCAACAATTAGAAATTTTTGTTTATTAAAATTCTCATATTTAAAACTACAAAAGCCCCGATGCTTATCATCATCAGGGCTCTATAGAGGTGTTCCGAGGTGTTAACGGGCACCTGAGAGATGCTACTTAGCTAGGCCATGCTCTAGGGCGTAACGTACCAGTTCTGTGCGGCTATTGGTGCCGGTTTTGCTAAACAACCGGCTCACATATTTCTCTACGTTGCGCACGCTGGTTTCTAGGCGACGAGCAATTTCTTTGTTCATCAAGCCTTCTGCCACCAGCTCTAAGACGCTTTGTTCCCGAGGCGTGAAATCTAGCTTAATAGGGGCTGGGGTTTGGGGAATGGCTCCCCGCTGGGTTAAGAGAGCTTTGATTTCGGCAATTTGTCGAGCCATGTCGGCAATGTCAGGCATGTCGCCTTCTGCCGTGGTGTTGGTTGTTGTCCGACGGGTGAGCAAGTTCTCAACGATCGCCACGAGTTCATCAGGATCAAAGGGTTTAGGCAAATAGGCATCACAGCCGGCCTGGTAGCCCTGGATGCGATCGCTGGTCATACCCCGGGCGGTGAGGAAGACTACCGGCAGGGTCTGAAAGCGTGGATCCTCCCGCAATTGTTTAAGAAACTGATAGCCATCCACCTGGGGCATCATCACGTCGGTGATAATCAAATCAGGGGATAGATGTTGCAGCATGGCCCAGCCGTCGCTGGCGTTGCTGGCTGTATGGACGGTGAATCCACTGTCTTCTAAATAGGCCTGCACGGCTTCTCGCAGACCCGGTTCATCATCGACTAACAGCAATTGTTGATGGTCACCCACGCCAGATGTCTCCCCAGTTAATTCAGTATGGTTACGTGGACTTGGCTGCCTTAGCGGGAGATGGACTCCTTGGCTAGAGACCGCTGGTGCTACTCAGCAGCAACGATCAGGTTTTCAGCTCCGGAAATAATCTCGGCAGATTCAATGCGATCGCCCTGTTGAATTTGATCGACGACCTCCATACCCTCCGTGACGTAGCCAAAGACGGCGTAGCTACCATCCAGGAAGTTGACATCGGCCAAGGCAATGTAAAACTGAGCAGAGGCAGAATCAGCAAACTGCGATCGCGCCATGGCGACAGCACCTCGGCGGTGGGGCAAGGTGGGTTCAACGGTCACGCCGGCTTCAGGAAAGGTGCGGCTATAAAGCGGCTCATCGGCGTTGCTAGGCTGAATTTCCAGGGGAATGTAGCGGGCTTGCCCACTTTGAGGATCTACAAAGCTACCGGTGCCGAAGGTGGCTGGGTTGGCATTGGGATCTCGGCTTTGGGGATCGCCTCCTTGCACCACAAAGGGCTCAGGCTCACGCACCACTCGGTGGAATACCGTATTGTCATAAACGCCTCGCTGGACAAGATCCACGAAGTTGCCCGCGGTCACTGGGGCATGGACGCCATCCACTTGAATCACGATCGACTCGCCATTCACCCGCAGTACTACGGTAGCTTCCCCGTTCAGTTGGGGAAGGCTGGCAAAGGCATCCGAGGGAGCTGGGGTATCCACGATCGCTTCCTCAGCCGCTGGAGGCGTTGATTCTGAGGGGGCCGCCCCTGTAACATCGCCATCGCTTGAACTACAGCTGGTGATCAGCACTAGGCAAGCGATCGCTAGGGTCAACACATACTTACGCATTCTTCAATCGTCCTTCAGTCTTGACTTGGAGCAATATCCATCGTTGGAGAGCGATGGTGAGCATCGTCTGCCGATACTCTTTTATAGTCCTTCTAGAGGGACACCGAGAAACCGGGCTAACTCAGCTCCTTGGTTTTCTAAGTCACTCAAGGGTAGCGGTTGCCCTACTCGGGTTAAGGGTGTTTCGCCCTTGCCTTTAACGGCTAAATAGATGGCTCGTTTAGGGCTGAGTCCATCGCGAATATCGACGCGAATAGACTGGATATCCTCTAGGGGATAGGTGATTTCAATCCGACGGTTTTTGCCTGGAAAGCCATTGCGAAAAATCGTCACCTGGTTAGTTTCGCGGTTAAATTCGTTGTAACCACCCCCGACATCCAGCAAAATGACACCCCACAGGTAGCTTGACAGTAAGAGTGCTGCGACGCCATAAAACCCCATAGCAATCCCCTGGGGTACGAAAATTAGCTCTGTGGGATTGGAAAAGGGAATGAAATTGATTTTGAAATAGCTGGAAAGGCTGGCCAAGAAAAAGCCAACGCCTCCAATCAAAACCACCGTAGCCCACCAGTAGTTACTAAAGCGGCGGGATCCTAAAACCGATTGGCGTAAAATGCGATCGCGTTGAGGTTTCGATGCAACAGGCGCAGTCATAATCAATTCTCATCTAAATCATCGATAACAGTCTTGGGTTGCTGGCTCAACCCTGAGAGTCTAAAGCCAGAGGCGTGAAAACCCTACCCGTTGCCAACCCTATCTTCCCGTTTTACACCTAGAACTCAAAGCAGACTCTACAACCCTAGAGCTGTTGTCCAGATGAGGAGTCTCTAGCTAAGTTCCCTTGGGCAGTACAGCCGCTAGTCAACCTAGAGAAGATAGGAACAATGGACGGCCCTGTTACTAGTCTACGGGAATTAGAGGGCTTCCGATGTCCTGCGATCGCTCCCGGTTGATTTGGCATGCTGCGGCTCCAACTGCCGATCCGGCCTCATCTTGTTGTAGGGCATGATCGGTGATGTGAGATGATTCAATAGAGAGATCGGCATTCTGGGCTTTACGTATCGGATTGTAAAAATTGTGAGATCTCCCTATCATATAAAAACGTTAAGTTCTGCCCTTAGGTCAGCTAAGTCCGAATGTCTCATTGCAGGGATCCGTTTGATGGGTCAGGCAAGACCACGCTCTCGTTCCGAGAGATGAACTACATTCCTAGCCTTGCAGTTCGGGTACGGGCTGATGTCGAGGGTTTTGGCGCAATATTAACGAGGATATGAAATGACCATAGCAATGGGACGTGCGCAAGCCCAGCGAGGATGGTTCGACGTCCTTGACGACTGGCTGAAGCGCGATAGATTTGTCTTCATCGGATGGTCTGGTTTGCTGCTATTCCCCTGCGCCTACATGGCGGTGGGCGGCTGGCTAACCGGCACCACCTTT
>DATNRH010000212.1 GCA_036703605.1 Candidatus Obscuribacterales bacterium
AAAGACCCGCTGTGTTGTTACTAGTTTTTGGGTGTTGTTCATGGCAGAGAATCCGGTTTCCAATTCTGAGTCCCGTCGTAGTCAGGCTGAGGAGGCGCTAGAGCGTGAGACTCGGTTGCCCATGAGCGGCTGGCAGCAGGAGGTCGATCGCGGCTTGGAGTATGGGTTAGAGGGGGCGGCTAGCATACGCGATCGCTCCATTCCCACCTTTTCGCGGGGAGAGTTGCCCCACTATGCGGGCATTAATACGTTTATGAAAGCGCCCTACCTGGAAGATGTGCGTAAGGTCGGCGAGTATGACGTTGCGATCGTTGGTGTTCCCCATGATTGTGGTACCACCTACCGTCCTGGAACTCGTTTTGGTCCCCAAGGCATTCGCCGCATCTCCGCTCTCTACACGCCCTACAACTTTGAGCTAGGTGTCGATCTGCGGGAGCAAATCACCCTCTGTGACGTCGGCGATATTTTTACCATCAATGCCAACAACGAGAAATCCTTCGATCAGATTTCCAAAGGCGTTGCTCATATCTTTAGCTCCGGTGCCTTTCCGATTATTCTCGGTGGCGATCACTCCATTGGCTTTCCCACCGTGCGCGGCGTCTGTCGGCATTTAGGAGATAAGAAAATTGGTATTATTCACTTCGATCGCCATGTGGATACCCAGGAAACCGATCTAGATGAACGGATGCATACCTGTCCCTGGTTCCATGCCACCAATATGGCTAATGCGCCGGCTAAAAATCTGGTACAGCTAGGTATCGGTGGTTGGCAGGTGCCTCGGCAAGGCGTCAAGGTTTGTCGGGAACGCTCCACCAATATTCTCACCGTCACCGACATTACTGAAATGGGGATGGATGCCGCCGCAGACTACGCCCTAGAAAGAGCCCTAGACGGCACCGACTGTGTCTACATCAGTTTTGATATTGACTGCATTGATGCTGGCTTCGTCCCCGGCACCGGCTGGCCCGAACCCGGTGGACTGCTGCCCCGAGAGGCTCTATCCCTACTTGGTAAAATCGTGCAGCGAGCGCCTGTCTGTGGCTTAGAAATTGTGGAAGTCTCTCCCCCCTACGATGTCAGTGATATGACGTCTTTGATGGCCACTCGGGTAATCTGTGACACCATGGCCCATCTGGTTGTCTCGGGTCAGCTCCCTCGTAAGGAAAAGCCTAGCTATATCCATGAGGAAGCCAATATGAACGTGGATCAGGCTTGGTCTTAGGAGGAGCGATCGCCATGCATGAAACCGATATGACGAAGGCGTTGCTGATGACCGTGGAAGAGTGGTGGGAATCCCAGCCCGATCGCCCTACCATTGAGCGCATCCATCTGATTGTGGGGCAGTTTACCTGTGTGGAACCCGCTGGTTTGCAGTTTGCCTTTGAGGTGCAAACGCGCAATACCTTTCTTGAAGGTGCAGAGCTTGTGATCCGCGAAATTCCGCTAATTGCCTTTTGCCATGCCTGTCAAGAAGAGTATCAGCCTGTCTTAGGGCTGCGCTATGCCTGTCCTGCCTGCCGTAGTCCTATGGATGATATTCGTTCGGGTCGAGAGCTGAAGATCGATCGCATTGAATATGCTCAGCCTGCTTCGGCTTTGAATAAAGAGCTTGTCTTGTAGCTATGACAGTGGTTTTAACGCTAGGGCTTGGCTGCGTCATATCCTACGCTTGATTGCTTAATTCGTTGATATCCTAATCTATCTGCCGATTCTATGAACACCATTCTGCAACCCGAAATTGACGCTCTTAAAATATCCCTCGAAAAGCAAGGGGTGAAATATGCGTTGGCGAGCTATGTCGATCTGCACGGCATGTGTAAAGCCAAGATGGTGCCCCTGAGCCACATTGGTCAGATGATGGGTGGCTCGGAGCTATTCACGGGGGCAGCTCTAGACGGTGTGCCCCAGGAGGTTAGCGATGAGGAAGTGGCGGCTATGCCAGATCCGGCTACCGCGACCGTGCTGCCCTGGAATTCTGAAGTGGTCTGGTTTGCCAGCGATTTACACCTTAAGGGTCAGCCTTTTGAAGCCTGTTGTCGCACTATTCTCAAGCAAGTCCTCGCCCAAGCCGCGGAGATGGGCTACACCTTTAACCTGGGCATTGAAACCGAGTTTTTCATCCTCAAAGATCATCCAGATGGTTCCTTTGGGCCGGTGAGCGATCGCGATCTGTTAGCCAAGGCAGCCTACGATGTACCGACGCTGCTAGACAATTACCAGATCCTCGATACCATCGTCAGCGCCATGAATTCCCTAGGCTGGGATGTCTATTCCTTCGACCACGAAGATGCACAGGGACAGTTTGAAACCGACTTTGCCTACTGCGATGCCCTGAAAATGGCTGATCGCCTCACCTTTTTCCGACTGATGGTCAAAGAACTGGCGCGATCCCAGGGCTACTTCGCCTCCTTTATGCCCAAGATTGCTTCGGACAAAACCGGCAGCGGTGCCCACTACAATATGTCTTTGGCAGATTTAGACACCGGCAAGAATCTCTTTTTTGATCCAGAGGATCCCCGAGGCTGCAAGCTCTCTCAACTAGGCTATCAGTTCATTGCCGGAGTGCTGCGCCACGCGCCTGCCATTGTGGCGCTCACCTGCCCAACGGTGAATAGCTACAAGCGTTTGGTACGTCAGGGCAGCATGTCTGGCTTTACCTGGGCACCGGTCTATGTTTGCTATGGCAACAACAATCGGACAAATATGTTGCGGATTCCCCTGGCCGGAGGACGGGTGGAATGCCGCGCTGCCGATATTTCCACCAATCTCTATCTTGGGGCAGCTCTGATGCTGGCGGCCGGTCTGGAGGGAATTCGCGAAAACCTGGATCCGGGCGAACCCCATACGGAAAACATGTATACCTATAGCTTGGAGGAACTGAAAACCCTAGGTATTGATCTCCTGCCTCGTACTCTAGAAGAAGCGATCGATGCCCTGGAAGCTGATCCCCTCAGCCAATCGGTGATGGGGCCCCTGATGTTTGAGGCCTATGTGCAATATAAGCGTCAGGAATGGCAGGAATATCATAACCACGTATCCGATTGGGAAATTAAGCGTTACCTGAAGTTTTTCTAGTCACAGCAGTGGGAAGGCTCGGCTTCTGGGATGTGGCATACATTTGTTTTGCTAAAAAGGCACTTCAACAGTCTCCCTTGGTATTCGGCGTTGCTGAATACCAATATGAATTCCTAAATCTGCCCTCTCCTTAGGGACAAGAGTTCCAGCTCCCTTCTCTCTGGGAAAAAGGGTTGGGGATGAGGGCAAATCATCTATCGATTCAGCAATGCCAGGTATTCCTGATGATAAAGAGACCTTGGTTTCGATACCCACAGTTCGATACTCACCGTTCGATACCCACCGTATGGGTTGACGCTCTATCTATGTCCGAGACCCTCTAACGTTCCCGATCTTTTTACCCTACATTACCTAAACCCATGCACCAAACCTTTGACGCCGCCCTCGGCATTAATCTCCTCCATGCTAACCAACAAGGCGCAGATCACAACCGTGCTCACTTTGATCAATGGGGCATTACCTGCTTTAACATCATGAGCAGTCCCGGTGCAGGCAAAACAGCCCTGTTGGAAAAAACCCTAGAAGCGATCGCCCCCGACTATCACGTAGCGGTCATTGAAGGCGACATGACCACGGAACTCGACGCCGATCGCCTGCGCCAGTACGGTGTACCGGTGATTGCCATCAACACCGGACGGTCTTGCCACCTCGATGCCAAGATGGTGGCGGGTGGGTTACATCGCCTAGAGCAGGACTATGATCCTGCCCAGTTT
>DATNRH010000213.1 GCA_036703605.1 Candidatus Obscuribacterales bacterium
ACGACCAACTGGTAAGGACCACCGTTGTACAACCACTCATCTAAGGAAGCTGCTTCCCAGATGGGGTAGAAGTGCAAGCCAATGGCGTTGGACGAAGGCACAACGGCACCGGAGATGATGTTGTTGCCGTAGATCAACGAACCTGCAACAGGCTCGCGGATGCCGTCGATGTCAACGGGAGGGGCTGCCACGAAGGCAATGATGAAACAGATGGTGGCGGTGAGCAGGGTGGGGATCATCAGAACGCCGAACCAGCCTACGTAGAGGCGATTTTCGGTGCTGGTGACCCAGTTACAAAACTGCTCCCACAGGTTGGCGCTTTCGCGCTGCTGTAGTGTTGTGGTCATATTTATCAGTGCTTAGATGTATCTAAAGTGTTACGCACGTTTAAGTGCATGAGTTAAGACTACGACAATTATTGAGTTTTGTAAAGGGCTGACTTCATAATTCCTGATTAATTTTTTAAGTTTTTTGGCAGTTTGTTGAGAGTTTTTTCATCATGATGGGAAAAGCCGGTTAGGCGGAACGCTTGTCCCACAAAGCTTTCGCAGGCAGGCATAAAAAAGCCGCTAAACCTAAATCTCATGAGGTAGGCGGCAGAGGGTAATTTGTTTCATTTTTGTTACAAAGTGCCTAGGACGGCTGATAGCGGCTCTCTAGATGTGAGTAGGGTTGTGCGTGACGCATCAGCCGGGCGGCCAGGTCATCGCCCGGCCACCCAAAATGTGCAGGTGGAGGTGATCTACGGTTTGTCCACCATCAGCTCCTGTGTTGATCACCACCCGGTAGCCGTTGGTTAAGCCCTCTTGTTCTGCCACCCGCTTGACGGTCAGCAGCAGATGTCCCATAAGGGCGTGGTCTTGGGATTCCGCATCAGCCAGCTTGGGGATCGGTTGCTTGGGGATCACCAGAATATGGACAGGAGCTTGGGGAGCGATGTCTCGAAACGCTAGCGCCAGATTGTCTTCGTAGACGATATCGGCAGGGATCTCGCGGTTAATAATTTTGCTGAACAGGGTTTCTGGTAGGTCACTCATAGGTCGTGAGAGGTTGAAAGGTTAGGTCATGCTAAGAGTCTGGACGTTTTGCACTTCGTCTTCCTCGGGGTATGGGATCAGAGGATTCAACCGGCCAGAACTGTTGTTATTGTAGGGGCTGCGGCCCGTTCATAGACGGACGGATAGGCAGGCAAGTCGGACGATCAGCCAACATCTCATCTTTGCTACCGATCCCACCGAGATTCTCATAGTTCTGATTGGCAAGACAGGCGATTAGGGCGGATCGCTCTCATCTAGGGGCGCAATATTTTCGGTACGGCAATCATTGAGCCATTGGCGAGTAGCCTCGGCCAGAACGCCATAGCTGGTGTCGCGGGGCGGGGTAATCGGCTGCCCATCTGGATAGTTCGCCAATCGGGAAAACATCATGACGAAGCGCCAACCGCTAGGAGTTTCGGTGAGAAACACCCAGTGGTAATGCTCCAAGAGGCGGGCTTCGGTGGCGGTGTATTGACGTTCAAGGGTGACAAAAAAGACTTGGGGCGGCTCTGCCCCCGTGGTGGGATTGTACTGTCCGGGGCCGAGGGTGAGGGGAGCAAAGTCGGGTTTTTCTGCCAGCAGCACGTAGGACTGTTGGCGATCGCTCTCTAGCAAGCTAGCGGCCCGTTGGCTGGTGCGGTTGGCGTAGCTGGGCAGGTCGCGCAGCAGCAGGGTGGTCAGGGTGTCAAGATCGGCGGGGCAGGCCATGTCGGGCCGGATAAACGTATCGGTTGGTTCATCCGGCATGGGGTTAGCGATCGCGGGTGATCTCGCTGGCCATCCCGTGAGGGCGATCGCCAGCCAGGCGATGAGGGTAGTGTGCAGGTAACGTCCCATGGGTAACCTCGGATAAACCTTGGACTAGAGCGAGTCGTTCATGCAGATCGTCAGCCATCGTCAACCTAGATCGTCACAAATGCGCTGAAACGCTAAAACGGGATCCTCCGCAGCGGTAATCGGTCGGCCAATCACCAGGTAATCGGCTCCAGCCTGCACCGTGGCCTCGGGGGTAAACACCCGCCGCTGATCGCCAGCGATCGCCCAAGTGGGGCGGACACCGGGACAGACCAGTAGAACCTCTTGACCGAGCGACCGCCGCAGGGGTTCCACTTCTTGAGGCGAACAAACGATGCCGGAAATGCCTGCCGATTGGGCTAGTAACGTCAACTGCAGAACATAGTCGGGCAATTCTAGGGGTACCTTCAGTTCAAACGCTAGGGTGCGGGAGTCGATGCTGGTTAACACCGTCACCGCCAAAAGTTGGGGTGCGGGGTATCCAGCGGCGATTGCTCCCTCTTGGGCAGCCTGTACCGCTTGTTCTAGGGCAACTTTGCCAGCCGGCGCATGGACAGTCATCAGATCAACACCGTAGCGCCCAGCGGCCCGACAGGCTCCGGCCATGGTGTTGGGAATATCGTGAAACTTCAGGTCTAGAAAAATGCGCTTTTGGCGGGCTTTCAGTTCCGCCAGAATAGTAGGGCCACAGCTCACGAATAACTCCAGACCGACTTTCCAGAAGGTGACGTCTGGCAAGCGATCCAGCCAAGCGATCGCCTCCTGTTCGGTGGATACATCCAGGGCAACAATCACACGCTCTTGGGGCGATAGGGTCATGGTCATTCTCCTAAGGCACCAGCCGCATAAACCGCTTTTTGCCCACCTGCAGCACCTTGCCCACCAGCTCCTCGGCGGAAAAGTCTAGATCGACATCTTGAATGCGATCGCCATCGAGACGCACCGCACCGCCCTGCATTTGCCGCCGACCATCGCCGCTGCTTTTGCACAGGCCCGTGACCCCCAGGATGTAGAACAGCTTAGCGGGAAACTGCACATCCGCCAGGGAAAATTCTGGCACCGCTTCCGCTTGGGCAGCCTGCCCTTGCACCAGGGTCAGAGCCGCTTTCTGGGCATCGAGGGCCGCTGCTTCGCCGTGGTATTGCTGCACCACATCCAGCGCCAGCAATTTTTGGCGATCGCGAGGATTCTCCGGCAGTTGATCCAACGGCAGATGGGTGAGCAGTTCAAAATAACTAGCAATCAGCGCGTCCGGTGTTTTTTCCAGCTTGGAATACATGGACAGGGCGTCCTCTTGCAAGCCCACATAGTTATTGAGAGATTTAGACATTTTTTGCACGCCATCGGTGCCCAGCAAAATGGGCAGCAGCAGGCCAAACTGAGGTCTCATGCCAAAATGACGCTGCAGATCTCGGCCTACGGCAATATTGAACTTTTGGTCGGTGCCGCCTAGCTCCACATCGGCCTGCACCGCCACGGAATCGTAGCCCTGCATCAACGGGTAGAGAAATTCATGGAGATAAATGGGACTGGCGTTTTTGTAACGTTCAGCAAAGCCTTCCTTGGCCAGCATTTGCCCCACAGTCATGGTGGTCAGCAGGTTGAGGATCTTGGAGAGATCTAGCCCTGCCAGCCATTCAGAGTTGTAGCGAATTTCTAACCGACCAGGGGTTTCAAAATCAAGAATAGGGCGCACCTGATCGAGATAGGTGGCAGCATGTTGGGCCACGTCCGCCTCGGTGAGCTGCCTACGCACGTCAGATTTTCCGGATGGGTCGCCAATGCGGGCGGTAAAGTCTCCAATGATCAACACAGCGGTGTGTCCAGCATCCTGAAAAGCCCGCAGTTTGCGCACGGGAATGCTGTGCCCTAAATGGATATCGGCTCCGGTGGGATCAATACCTAGCTTGACTCGTAGGGGGCGATCGCTCTCCCGCAGGCGTTGTACCAAGGACTCATCCGGATTCTTCGACGCTGGTTGGTCTGGAAAAATTTCGCTGGTGCCGCGATATAGCCACGGCAGGGACTCTGTTTCGTTGGGTGATTGCTCGGTCGTCATACTTTTTGTCCTGGTGCAAAATCCATGCAGATGGCGGGGAGAGCCCCCTAGGGTAGCTAGGCGATGGGGTATATTGCGAATTCTTTGGGAGAATGTCCTAACGCCTCAGCCAAGTTACTATAATTGCAAAACTCCGACCATCACACCAATTTTTCTCCGCCATCGTCTTATTCTGCAACTCACCTGTCTTGTATCCGACTGCGCGGGCTACCATAAGAAGCAAGTGACATCCCTTTGATCAGGGCAGGTCATACCTCTGCCCCCCAACTCCGTCAACCTCTACAGGTTGATAGCTGTTGATCAATCGCAGTCACTATGATTTGAGTCCTTCTGCTCTCCGAGCTTCCGCCCCCGTCCACCTCTTGTGTCGTTAACGGCTAGAACTCCTGTGGCTTCAAACACCGTCCGAAAGGCTACCAGACGTAAACGCTCCAGTACAGCGATCCTTGCTACCGCTGATTTCATCGGGTCAGTCTTGAAAGTGACTACGGGTACCCTCTTGGGGATCACCATGCTCACAAGTTCTGTGGTAGCAGGCGGGCTGGTAGGGCTGGCTGTGAGCTTTCGGAACCTGCCCGATGTGCGGGTGCTGCGCAACTACATTCCCGCAGAGACCACCTACATCTACGACATTAACGGCACCCTGCTCTACAGTCTCCACGACGAGGCCAACCGGGATGTGGTTGCCCTAGATGACATTTCACCCGATCTGAAACGGGCCG
>DATNRH010000214.1 GCA_036703605.1 Candidatus Obscuribacterales bacterium
GATGACGGCCCAAATGGCCCATCCCAAGGCCGGGGTATGAGATACAAAAGCCAGAATCCCCGCCACCCATAGCAACAGGGCCATAAAATGGGTGAGTTGATCCGTAAACCGTAGCCAGAGCGGACGATGGGCTGGGGATGGAAGTTCATTGGCACCAAAGTGCTGCAATCGTTCAGCGGCTTCATGCTCAGATAGCCCCTTGCTTGTTGTTCCCAGGGATTCGTATACCGCTTCAGCGGTCAATGTCCAAACAGGCTGATGTAGTGATGCCATGTTCCCTTGATCCTGCTATTGATGCGATTACCTATTGTTGTCGCATATCTGGAGGAACGAGAGACTGAGCCGACATGTTTCTTATTGCATGGCATAGTTGCTGGTTGGGTGCATGGATGAGCCTGGCTGTGAAATCGAACCTTAGTGTTTTGGGTCTTGATATACAGACTATCCCTCTTTCATGACTCCTGGAAAAAGGAGGTTAAACCTTAGTTGTCTTGTCAGATATTGTGATTGATCATGACCGAAATTTATCAGGATACCCCAAATAACAAAAGATTTGGACATTTCCAGGATTGATTGTCCTCCTAGGATAATAAAAAGAGATGACTTAAATAGGTTTATTCATTGTAGTTTGGGCGTAATGATTGACCTGTTCTACAAGTTTAGGTAAGTCTACAGTAGTCAGTTGTCCCTGATCAACAACTTTCTTGCCATTGATGAAGCTGTAATCAACACTATCGGTTTGGCAAAAGATGAGCGCGGCTACTATGTCATGCACACCGGAGAGAGAGGGGCGATCGCAATTAATTGCTATGAAGTCTGCTGAGTGACCAGGCACTAGTGCGCCGATGTCGTCTCGTCCTAGCACCCGTGCGCCTCCTAAGGTTGCCAGCTCTAACACATCTCTGGCTGACATCACCGAGGCATCACAACTGCCGACTCGTGCCAAGAGCATAGCCATGCGAGCCTCATGCAGCAGATTGGTTGCATCATTGGAGGCAGCTCCATCGACCCCCAGGCTGACAGGAACATTGTGATTGAGCATCTTCCGAATGGGGGCAATGCCGCTGGCTAGGCGCATATTACTGCAGGGACAGTGGGAAACGCCTGTTCCGGTGCGCCCAAACTTAGCGATCGCATCATCACTAAGCTGTACACAATGGGCATGCCAGACGTCATTTCCTAACCACCCCACCGACTCAGCATAATCTCCTGGACGTAGACCGAAGGTTGCCAAGCTGTAGTCCACATCTGATTGATTTTCTGCTAGGTGTGTGTGCAGCCGTACTTGGGGGTGCGATCGCGCCATTGCAGCCGATTCTCGCATCAGATCTTGGGACACTGAGAAGGGCGAACAAGGTGCAAGGGTCATGCGGATCATGGCATGACGCGATGCATCATGGTGCTGCTCAATCAGCCGGAGGCTATCGCTGAGAATATCTGCTTCTCGCTCCACTAAGGTATCTGGCGGAAGTCCACCTTTGCTTTGCCCAACGCTCATACTACCCCGACTAGCATGAAACCGTAAACCTATGTCCTTGGCTGCCTGGATAGCGTCATCTAAGGTGCAATCATTAGGATATAGATAGAGGTGATCGCTGGCGGTGGTGCAACCCGACAACATCAGTTCTGCTGCGGCCATCTGAGTGCTCAGATAAATCCCTTTTGAGGTCAGATTTGCCCAAAGGGGATAGAGAGATGTGAGCCAGTTAAATAAATCACAATTCTGGGCAGCAGGAATGGCGCGAGTGAGGGATTGAAAAAAGTGGTGGTGAGTATTAACAAGCCCAGGGAGGACAACATGTCGTCCTCGTAGATTTAGTACGTCATCAGCCGTTTGGGGCAATTCGTCAGTAGTACCCACCTGCTCGATGATATTATCGCGGATCAACAGTGCTCCATCAGCGATTTCTCGCCGTTCCGCATCCATAGTGACTAATGTGTGACAGTGTTGAACCAGTAGCGTTGTCATAGGACTCCCTGTTTGGCAATTCAGACCTAGCATAGGGCGATCGCGCCCCAAGAAGGTCTCAAGGGCTACATTTTTTAAGCTAAGTGGGTAAGATGGGGGTAGCTAGGTTAGGAACAAGTTCTGGATTCGATAGCTGCTCATCTTTGCTTGGATGCTTCCTAGCTTATCCCCAAATGTTCCTAGCCTAAAAGGTATTGCATAACCAGCGTTTAAGACTCTAGCCAAATAGGATCATGGCGATGAATAATCCCTCCCTGCACCACTGAGGCGCGAATACCTGCGATCATACTATGGTGCTGAATGGTGGTGCGTAGAATATCTAAATCTTGGGGTAGCCCCTGTTGGGCGAGGGTGGTCACAACACAACGGGGACAGGCCGTATCAATCTGTAGGCGCACCTGGTCGCCGATGGCTAGTAATCCACCGACCCACGGATCTTCCACAAACCCTGCGTCTGATTCAGTAGGCTCGATCAGGATATTAGGGCGAAACCGACAGGGCTCAAACTGGCCGTCCGGATAGAGCGTCTGCAGGCTGGCGAGAGTCGAAGTTGTTACCAAATGGATGGGACAGGAGTCAAAAAAAGTTCCTGTAGGCAGCACCAATTCTGTGACA
>DATNRH010000215.1 GCA_036703605.1 Candidatus Obscuribacterales bacterium
TGCATCAAAACGCTACAAAAACACGAGGCCAAAATTTTGGCGATCGCCATTAGCCCCGATGGCAAACTGTTAGCCAGTAGCGACAACAATCGGTGCTACACCCTGTTGGATATCGATACGGGCGGCGTGCTCTACATGTTACGGGGATACGGCAACCACGTCACGTCTCTGGCAATACACCCTGACGGTCAGTTGCTCGCCAGCGGCGACACCAACAAGCAAGTTCACCTATGGGATTTGCAGTCCAAGCAGTTGGTGAAAACCTTTTCGGGGCATAGCGGCATCGTTTGGACAGTCGATTTTGTGCCCGAACGACAGGCGATCGCCAGCGGCAGTAGCGACCACACCGTGAAGTTTTGGGGCTATCCTACGGGGGAGCTACAACAGACCTGGCAACAACACCGTGGGTTTGTCAGAAAAGTGGTGTTTAATCGTCGCGGCACCCGCATGGCCAGCAGCGGCGGCAACGACACTACCCTGAAGCTTTGGGATGTGCCCACGGGCGAGATTATGTGGACACAGGAACACGGCAACTGGGTTCGCGCCCTGGCCCTGAGCGCTGATGAAACCTTGCTCGCTAGCGGTGGCGGCGGACAAGCCATCAACCTCTGGCATTTTGACACCGGACACCCGCTGGGCAACCTGACCAACCATCAAGGCTTTATCGATAGCCTTGCCTTTTCGCCCACGGCCCCGCTCCTGGCCAGCGCCAGTGATGACGGCACCATCAGACTGTGGGAAATCGAGTCCCGACAGGTTCATCATGTTCTGCAAAAGCATACCCAGCGCGTGCGGACGGTCGCGTTTAGCTCCGACGGGACCCAACTCGCCAGCGGCGGTAACGATACGGTCATTTGGCTGTGGGATGTGGCCACGGGGCAAGCGTTGCAATCACTCAGGGGGCACACCGCTGCCGTCTGGGCCTTAGCCTTTTTCCCCAGTGGTGAGCACCTGGCCAGCGGTAGCGCCGACGGCACTATTCGCCTTTGGGAGGTCGAATCGGGGCAATGTGTCGATATTCTCAGGTGCGATCGCCCCTACGAAGGCATGAACATTAGCGGCATTCAAGGTCTAACTCCAGCCCAGCAAGAAATGCTGAAAACGTTAGGGGCCACTAAGACGTATTGACCTTTCATCTAAGCCAAATGTCGCTTGCCCAGAAGCTGGGAGTCACCCATATTTCACCTTCAAGTTGAACAAAAGACCTTGCAGCAAATCCGGGTGGCTTTTTAATAAACCTGCCAATAGCTAAAACAGGACTTACGCAAGGCAAGCGTTATCCTTAAGGAATGGGCTTTCGCAACTTGGACTACTGTCAATACTTGCTGAGCAGTCCGCTCAACGGCGTTGCTGAATAGCGGTATGATTCCGCAACATGTTGTACGTAGGTTCAGATCCTGTAGCTAGAGGTTCATCTCCCGGTTCAGCAACACCCGCGCAACTACACCGTGACGAACTTAGCCCATCACCTCGACGGGGTCAGTCACGACCGCATCAATCGTTATTTGCGCGGCGATAAACGGAATGTGTCGCCACAAACGACGTAACTCAGCTGCACAACAGGAGTCTGGCGTCCGTTGGACGATTGAGGAGTTTCACCGCGAACTCAAGCAGTTGACCGGGGTAGAGGCCCAGTGCCGCAAAGCGTGGATTCAACGCAATCCCATTGCTTGTGCACTGCTCGTCTGGACACGGTTGAAGACACTTGCTTACCAACGTGGGCAAACGATTTATCAAATCAAGCATGGACTGTTGTCCCACTACTTGATAACGCAACTCAAGCAACCGACAATCTCAATCGTTCTTGCATAAGTCCTGTTTAGGATGAATGAGCCCTTTTTGTAGGGCTAGCACAGCAGCTTGGGTGCGATCGCGCACCTCCAGCTTTTGCAAAATGGCGTGAACGTGGACACGGACAGTACCCGCCGCAATGTAAAGAGTCTCGGCAATTTCTGAGTTACTTTTGCCGCTAGCAACTAACGCTAAAATTTCCCGTTCTCGTTGGGTGAGGGGATTGTCGGGTGCGGGGGCAGGCAAGAGTGGTTCGGGACTGGACTGTTGAAATTGGGCGCGAATTTGTGCTGTAGCTTGAGCATCCCACC
Source organism: Candidatus Obscuribacterales bacterium (assembly GCA_036703605.1). Lineage (NCBI taxonomy): Bacteria > Bacillati > Candidatus Melainabacteria > Candidatus Obscuribacterales > Candidatus Obscuribacterales bacterium. The sequence goes on from DATNRH010000215.1 coordinate 2,103, forward strand.
AAGAAGCACCTGCTGCTATGGACTGAATCGCTAAAATTAAGGACTCAGCCGCCACCCCTTTCAGGCAATAGCCTTGAGCCTGAGCTTCGATGAGGCGGTTAATCAGTGGAGGTTGAGAATGGGAGGTTAAGATCAGGATGGGTAACTGGGGCAAGAGTTGCTTCATTTGCCGACAGGTTTCCACTCCCCCAATGCCCGGTAGACCGATATCTAAAACCACGATGTCAAACATCTGTTGAGTGATCAAATCTAGGGCCGTTTCCCCATCTTCGGCCTCAGCCGCAATTTCTAGCATCGGCTCTTGCTGGAGTCGCGTCGCCAACCCTAGCCGAAACAATTCATCATCTTCAACTAATAAAATCTTAAGGGGAGACATCATGCGGTCGATTTACTCGTAGCGGCTAAGGGCAACTCATGGGCACAGGCGGGCAGTCGAAACGCAAAGACCGCAC
>DATNRH010000216.1 GCA_036703605.1 Candidatus Obscuribacterales bacterium
ACCCTCCCAACAGTACCACATGTACTACAAATATGGCCCTGAGCATAGTCATTGAAATGATTACGTAGCATGGGCTACCCCTTCTTCCGGTCCTCAAGCCACTTCAGCATGACCGCGTGCACCTCGGCATCCGGAAACTGCGCCTCCCGTATATCCCACTCCCGTGCAAAGGTGTCCTCACACGGGGTACAAAAGGCACGCCCGATCGGGACTTGAGTGTGGCACTTCCGGCACACGCGCCCAAGAGCAAAGCGATTGAAGTAGTTGATGAGCGGCATAGGCTACTCCTCCCACCAGTCGGGGAAAGCGGTCGCACTGTCTTCTTGAAGTTCTTGAACCCGCTTCTCCATACTAGCCATACTAGCCCGCATAGCTTGGAAGGTTGCCGAATCAGATACAGCGCAGGGCGCACAAATTTGATTGTGGGGAGCGGGTTCACCACACGAGTCACATGTGTGGGTGACCACATAGGTATTGAAGTGGTTGATGAGCATAGCCTACTCCCACTCACCACGGAGCCACTCAGTCATGCGCTCGTACACGATAGCAGGGGGAGTGTCCAGCTTTATGAGCACAGAGCCCCATGTCTTTGCAAACTTTTGCACGCACAGGCCGCAATAGGTATGTTCCAAGGAGAGGGGAGTCACTCTGCATCTCCGGCACGTATGCCCCTGTGCCTCTTGTTCACGGCCATAGGCATCAAAATGGTTGCGTATCATTTCCTCACCCTTTCCTCTCGAACCGCTAATACGAACTTTTGCCAAGGCTTCGCACTACACCACTGACACTGCAAGTGGTCGGGATGCTTTCGGTCACCACACTGGCACGTACTGTGGGCCTCCTCTTGGCAGGCCCAACACATACGATCCGTCGATACAGGAGTTGGATGGCCGCAGTCATCGCAGGTACGTTCTCTAGCAAACGTATTGAAGTGGTTGATGAGCATAGGCTACTCCGAGCCCGAGCTGATACTGTCCCACACAATGGTGAACTTTTGTATCGGGCTCGCATTGTCCCACACCGGGTCTGGCTCGGGGGATAGGGAGGCTGCGCCCGGACCACTAATCCTGTCCCGTATCAGGGGGAACTTATTTTGCAAGGGGC
>DATNRH010000217.1 GCA_036703605.1 Candidatus Obscuribacterales bacterium
TGAGCAGATTGGCGTGAACCCTCTCGTAGGGCTTCGAAAAACTCGGGGTCATAGAGTTCTGGGAGTATAAGTTCAGCCATGGGTTAGGATCTATCCTGGTGTAATTCGTTAAGGAGTAAGCGATCGCACCCCATCTCCCACAACCTCCCAGCGTAGAGGGGGGTGTAAGATGCCCTTAGAGGGAAGGGTCGTATTTACAGTCAGTGGGTAAACATGCCAGTGGTAGTCATAGGCATAGCTCCAGTCTTGTTTATACAGCCCCACATCTACAAAATAGTTGCCGCCTCGTAGATCCAGGCGATCGAGGTTCAGCCGAATTGTTCCCTGTTCCTGCAGCCGCACGCAGGGAATGCCTGTATCTAGGGTGTTGACGTCTAAACAGGTTTCGCCACTGTCTTGACTGATCGTGACGCTAACAATAGCGCTATTCACGGGTTGACGGGTTTCATAGTCTACTTCAACACAGAGAGATGCTCCAGATTCCAGGGTAGCTTGGGGCAACAAGCGCACCGCCGTGATCTCCACTTCTAGGGAGCCAAAGCGATTTTCATTCACCCGTAACTCTGTCCCCGCCGCCGTTAACTGCACCGGACGTTGGGGGGTGCGCTGCTGGGTTTGCGATCGCATCTCCATCGTATATTGCCCCGCCACCACCGACGGTTCACCATAGGCCACCACGGTGCCATGCTTGAGCCAGAGGGCGCGATCGCACAATCGCTCAACCTGCCCTACATCATGGGATACCAGCACGATGGCGCAGCCCTGATCTTTCATATCGGCAATCCGATTCAGGCATTTCGACTGAAATGATAAATCTCCCACAGATAAAAACTCATCCACGAGTAAAATATCTGGATCGGTATGCACAGCAACGGAGAAAGCTAGGCGCATCATCATCCCAGTGCTGTAGGTGCGCACAGGATTATCGATAAATCCTTCTAGTTCGGCAAAGTCTACGATGCGATCAAATCGTCGGGCCACCTCGCGGCGGGGTAGGCCAGCTACAATCGCGGTCACAAACACATTCTCTCGCCCTGTTAGGTCACCATGGAAGCCAGCTCCTAAATCTAGGAGTGCTCCAATGCGCCCCCGCATCTTGACTCGTCCCTCGGTAGGATAGGCAACCTGACCTAAGATTTGCAACAGGGTTGATTTTCCAGCTCCATTGTGGCCAATCACCCCGATCATTTCCCCCGCCGCCACCTCAAACGACACGCCGCGCAAAGCCCAGAACTTTTCCACAGGCTTAATGCG
>DATNRH010000218.1 GCA_036703605.1 Candidatus Obscuribacterales bacterium
ACGTGGCCATTAAAATCCATGCCGCCGCTGGCGTAGGCATAGGATGCGATGGGAAATTCTTGACCAGCGATCGCTCGGTATTGCTCTTCTTCTGATAATCGTGACGACTGCTCGGTGCGCCGCTTCAGAACTGTATCGACCGTGACCCGTAAAAGCTTAACCATATGCTGTCTACGCCCACTAAAGACCCTACTTGCATCATGCCATCATGGCACCACAATACCAAGTAGATGTCCTGATTGGCTGACTCATGTTTCCCCTCATCCCCCATCCCGTTCTCCCACAAGGGTAGAAGGGAAGCAAAGTATAAGAGATCTCAAAGCCCCTCTACCACCCTAGAGGGGTTTGGGGTGAGGGGCTTTGAGGTGTGTTCATCAACCTCACGCTACAAAAAAACGGTGCAGACCTCTGCACCGTTCCCAAACATCATGAAACCCAAGTCGCTAGAAGCGATCGCGCCCCGCTTACTTGTTGGGTTGGGGGGTCATGCGCAGGTAGGGCTTGACTTCGGTTACGCCCTTGGGGAACTGCTTCTTGGCATCTTCCGTGGAGATAGAAGGTACCACGACACAGTCGCCGCCGTCAGTCCAGTTGGCTGGGGTGGCTACCTTGTGGTAGTCGGTTAACTGGAGGGAATCAATTACCCGCAGGATTTCATCAAAGTTGCGACCGGTGCTGGCGGGGTAGGTGAGGGACAACCGCAGCTTTTTGTTGGGGTCGATGATGAACACCGTACGCACGGTCAGTGTATTGCTGGCGTTGGGGTGGATCATGTCATACAGGTCAGACACGGTGCGGTCGGGGTCTGCCAAGATCGGATAGTTGAGGGTCGCGCTTTGGGTTTCTTCAATGTCGCACACCCAACCCTTGTGAGAATCAACGTCATCGACACTCAGGGCGATGGTTTTCACGTTACGCTTGTCAAATTCTGGCTTGAGCTTGGCAACCGTTCCTAACTCGGTGGTGCACACCGGAGTGTAGTCAGCCGGGTGGGAGAAGAGCACAACCCAGCTATCGCCAGCCCAATCGTAAAAGTTAATTTCGCCTTCGGTTGAGGCTTGGGTAAAGTTCGGAACAGTATCACCGAGTCGAAGCGCCATAATTCCTTAGTCCTGTGAATCGAAACTGTAGTACATGCATGACTGACGTCACCAGTGCCTAAAACCTAAGAGCATCTGAAAGCGATCGCGCTTTTAGCTCCTGATTTGAGACATCCTATGTGAACCTATATGCCATGATGCCATAAAACCCCGGTTTTCCGGTCGGAGTTTAGATCTTTTTATATTTTCTTCCTATGACAACCCAAGGGCGATCGCAGGTAAGACTTGCCCTACGGTCTGTTGGGGCAATGTCCTATTCCCCGGCTAGCCGGTGATCATTCGGGTTTTGCTAAGAGGCTGGTCGATGGAAGAGCGATCGCCTTGGGGAGATTGTCTGGCCGGTTGCGGAATCGATAGCATAATGAAAGAGTGTGTTACATAGGTTCACAAACGGCATCATGGCGAGAGACTTACGGGGATTTCTCAATCTCATTGAAGAACGGGGGCAACTGCGCCGCATTAAGGCCCTGGTGGATCCAGACTTGGAAATTGCAGAAATCTCAAATCGGATGCTGCAGTGTGGCGGCCCAGCGTTGCTGTTTGAGAATGTCAAGGGCTCTCCCCATCCAGTGGCTGTGAACACCATGGGCACCGTGGAACGCATCTGCTGGGCCATGAAGATGGAAGCGCCGGAGGAGTTGGAAACTCTGGGCAAAAAGCTAGGGATGCTGCAACAGCCGAAGCCGCCGAAGAAAATTTCCCAGGCGGTGGATTTTGGCAAGGTGCTGTTTGATGTGGTGCGAGCCAAGCCATCTCGGGATCTCTTGCCCGCTTGCCATCAAGTGGTGGTGCAGGGTGAGGATCTCGATCTCAACCAAATTCCCATGATTCGCCCCTATGCCGGGGATGCGGGCAAAATCATCACCCTAGGGCTGGTGATTACCAAGGATTGCGAAACCGGCATTCCCAATGTGGGGGTCTACCGGCTACAGCTTCAGTCGAAAACCACGATGACCGTGCATTGGCTATCGGTGCGGGGCGGCGCTCGGCATCTGCGCAAGGCAGCGGAGCGGGGCAAGAAGCTAGAGGTAGCGATCGCCCTGGGGGTCGATCCGTTGATTATTATGGCGGCGGCGACACCCATTCCGGTGGATTTATCCGAATGGCTGTTTGCCGGGCTCTATGGCGGTTCGGGTGTGCATCTAGCGAAATGTAAAACCGTGGACTTGGAAGTTCCTGCGGATTCAGAGTTTGTCCTAGAAGGCACGATTACCCCTGGCGAAATGTTGCCCGATGGCCCCTTTGGCGACCATATGGGCTACTACGGCGGCGTGGAAGATTCGCCCCTGGTGCGCTTTCAATGCATGACCCACCGGCGCAATCCGGTCTATCTCACCACCTTTAGCGGTCGCCCTCCTAAGGAAGAGGCGATGATGGCGATCGCGCTTAACCGTATCTATACCCCGATCCTGCGGCAGCAAGTCTCGGAAATTGTAGACTTTTTCCTGCCCATGGAAGCCCTCAGCTACAAAGCTGCAATTATTTCCATCGACAAGGCCTATCCGGGGCAAGCTCGCCGCGCCGCCCTGGCCTTTTGGAGCGCTCTACCCCAGTTCACCTACACCAAGTTTGTGATTGTGGTAGACAAGGAGATTAATATCCGCGATCCGCGTCAAGTGGTATGGGCGATCACCTCGAAGGTGGATCCCAGTCGAGACGTGTTCATTTTGCCGGATACGCCCTTTGATACCCTCGACTTTGCCAGCGAGCGCATTGGCTTGGGCGGCCGTATGGGGATCGATGCCACCACCAAAATGCCCCCGGAAACCGATCACGCTTGGGGTGAACCACTGATGTCGGATCCGGAGGTGGCCGCGTTAGTCGATCGCCGTTGGGCAGACTATGGTCTGGGAGATGTGCAGTTTGGCTCGGTGGATCCCAACCTCTTCGGCTACGATATGCCTCGATGATGGTTGCCCCAGTCGGTGACATGGTCAGCATCCCGTGGGCTCAGGAGCGAATCGAAGCTGATGGAACGCTGCCTACGTGCTAGATGTAGCGCAGAATCGGCACCAGCTTGAGGCTATAGGCCGATTCAAAGCTGCTCTTTTTGTTGCCCAAACTCCATAGTTCTAGGGCACAGTCATCCCCGGATTGAGTTGGAGTGAGCAAGAGGTGCAGGGTTTTGATTTCCGGGTGATATTGACATTCCACTTTCTTGATCGCGCCAATTTGGCGGCGATCTAGGGCGACGGCGATGCGCAGGAGGGGGCTGAGTTGCTCGACAATCTGCCGGTGGGTCTTGCTGCCCAGGTTGCGGTAGTTGTCGTGCTTTTTCTTGGGTTCGTTCTTACGGTGGTAGCGGGCTAGGTTGGCGATCGCTTCAATTTCCAATTCGGTGTAGCCCAGCAGTTCTCCGTGGCGGATCAGGTAATAAGAATGTTTATGGTGGGCAGCGTGGCTAATGAAGTGGCCGCTGTTGTGCAAAATTGCCGCAGCCCAGAGCAGCTCCCGTTCGCCTGCGCCCCAGTCATGGAGGCGTCCTTGGGTTTGGTCAAATAAATTGACGGCAAAGTCGGCCACCCGTTCGGCATAGGCCAGGTTGACCTGATACTTTTGGGCCGACCGAAAGACACTGCGCTGCCGCACGGAACTTTGGAAGCGCAGCCGATCTTCAATCAAGCCATGGGTGAGCATCCAATCGACAATCACGCCCTCCCGCAGCGATCGCTCGCAGACGGTAATGTGCTCTTGCTTCAGCAGGGTCATGGCTTCCTGCAGAATCACCGCCCCCGGCAGGATGATTTCTGCCCGCCGGTCGGACAAGCCTGAAAGTTTGAGGCGATCGCTGTAGCTGAGCTTCCGCAAACGCTCTACGATATCCCGCAAGTCTTCTAGGCTAAACTCATAGCCCTGGAGCGGATCGGGCGCTGTTCCCAGATGTTCACAGGCGTGCATGGTGGCGAGGGCTTCAATGGTGCCCGATGTGCCGACCATAATTGGATAGTTGTCGGGCGTAACGTGGGACTGCAGTTCCTCGGTAGATCGTTCCAACATGCCGCGCACAAACGCTTTGAGGCGATAGAAGTCCTCATCTTCAATCGGGTCAGACGTCACGAATTCTGACGTTAACCGGACAGCACCGACTTTGGTACTGCTCAAAAATGCGGCTTCATGGCCGTCCCCTAGAACGAGTTCTGTCGAGCCACCACCAATGTCAATGATGATGTGGGGATGTTGGTTAAACTCCATCGCCGACAGCACGCCTAGGTAGATGCGTCGGGCTTCTTCGGGGCCAGAGATGAGATCAATCGATAATCCCAACTCGGCTTCGACGCGATCGAGAAATTCTCGACCATTGGGTGCTTCACGGACGGCGCTGGTGGCCACGGCCACAATGTCTTCTGCATGACGGCTTTTGGCGATCGCCATACAGCGCTTGAAGGTTTTCATCGCCCGATCCATGGCCTCTGGCGTGAGGTTGCCCGTTTTGGGATCGCGCTCTCCCAGACGCACCATATCTTTTTCGCGGTCGATGATCGTAAACGACGGCAGGTCGGGCTGAATGCGAACCACTGCCATATGAATCGAGTTGGTACCAACATCGATCGCAGCAAGGATGCGGTCTTGCTCAATGACCATAGTGAATGATGAATGAAGGAATGTATATCAGCGGCATGGTTAGTGGGAAGGAGCAACAAGGGTGGGGTACTCGGTTCATAGCCCATCGCTGTTGGACATCAGCGTTGCTGGTCTCACTCTCGTAGACCACCCCAATGTGGGATGAAGTGCCATCATCTTATCGTGCCATGTGAACCGATTTGGGGCGATCGCTGGGAATGACACCCTAGCTCTAGTCTGGATCTTGCTTATAGCGACGGGGATGGTGGCGATCGCCTGGCGGAGCCTGTCGTTGATACCAGCGCTGCCATTCTTTGGAGCTGCGAATGGCGAACCACAGAAGCAATAGGGCAATGATGCCACCCTGTTCAGGGGCATCGAAGGCCAAGAGGACGAGGGTGATGCAAAGAAAATCTTGGACAAAGATCAGCCAGATGGGCGTCCGCCGTAGGCGATAAAACCAACCAACTTGCACAAGCTGTAGCACCAACGCTAACAGACCACCTACAATCCCCAACACGCCGGTTAGGAGGCTGGGTAGTTGAGCTGATCGCGCCACGGCAATCCCAGCGATCGATCCCACCAGCGGACTAAATAAAAGCTGCACAATTTGAATAGCCCGTTGACCCACAGGCTCCTTGGACAGCAGTAGCTCAATCAATGACCAGCTCACCAAGACGCCTAGCACCAAGGAGGGATGAAACTGAGACAAAATAGGTACGTCTGCCCAAAGATTGTCGCTGTAGAGCAGGCCAATGATCAGCAGGGGGAGACCAATTCTGACGCCAGCGGCAGCAGAAACCGATAGAGCAGCGAGAATCTCAATCATGATGGTGGCTACCCTGAAATCTAACCAAACTCATACATCGAGCCCTAGGAACGAGGTCAGCATAGGTTTGTTTCCAGCTCCCATGGCTGATCTGGGAAGGGGCATTGGTGATGATCATCAAGCAACTCATCGTTTGTTCCAGGCCGTCGAACAGGGGGCATGCTTTTCTAGATGGGGATGTATATGGGGTGTGGCTGTGGCTCGTCCGGTTGAGGCCTGTCCTAAAGGTTTGAGCGTCTCCAGGGTTGCTGGAGATCCTAACCCCCATAACAATGTCTCGATCTAGCCTCCCAAGGTTTGCCCCCATGTCCTACCATAAGACACTTGAAGATGAATTCTGTAGGATGAGCGATCGCCGCTATCCTACCAGACATCTATGGACTTGTACTGTTCCTACGCCCCAGGTAGGATTCGAACCTACGGCCGTCTGCTTAGAAGGCAGATGCTCTATCCACTGAGCTACTGGAGCAAATCTTACGACAATCGGTAATCTTCCCAGCCTTTCAACGTGTCTAGACAGATGTCTTAGGCGCTGAGCCACGAGTTACGGCTAACTGGTTACCCTCAACCCAGGGTTTGACGCTCCTTAGATCCTAGGTCAGCCAAAGCCGATATAACCGTTGACCAGGTTCAATACATCAGGCTCGATGGCTCGATCACAAACCTCGTGGTGAGGTAGACGAGCACAGGTGGGAGTAACGGAAGTCATCAACCCTGCGATCGCTCCCGTCAGTATAGTACCAAAATCAACCCCAGACTGCGAGGGCTCATCGAACCATGACCCACCATGACCAAGCGATCGCCTCCCCATCCCCAGAAAAAGGAAGGAGATTCATCCAATGCAGCGAGCAATGCTGAAGTAGCGTAATATCATTTATAAACTGATGACTCGGCTGGATTCTAGATGCACGTGTGATTCACGATGCACTGGGAGTATTGCTTCTAGTCGTTCTAGCGATCGCTAAGCCAGTCTGTTGTAACCTCTATCTACCATCTAATCGTGGGAAATCGCTTCATCGGCGATCGCCAAGTGTTACTCGTGAGTTGTTTCCGTTCTTTGATGCTACACATTCGTGCCGATCTAAGACATCTGCACAGCCGATCCCCGTCCCTGACAGGAGCTAACTGAGCACGTCATGTTTATCTTAAAGAGACAGGATGTTGAAATTTCTGCCATTCAGCACCCCAAGCGGGATCAAAAAATTCCCATCCTTAGCTATCAAGGACAGACTTTTCGGCTCATTAGTGTCTTTAGTGCAGCTCAGGAAGAAGAAGCCAAAGCCTTTTGGCGAGATCTAACGGATAATCGCGGTAAAGCCTGTGTCTTACTAGAAGAACCCGATCGCTATAGCGTATGGGGAAAAGTCCGTCTAGAAAGCCTAGGGAGTGATGCTGGTGGCGGGGATGCTGATACAGACATTGCTCCGGCTATGACCCAGGCCTGTTTGCTCTTGCTGCAAGCGGTTTATATTGATATTGAGGATCTTCTGGGCGATCGCCAAATTGCTTTGTTCCAGAAGGAAATCTCCGCAGTCTTTCAGCAATGGCGGTTTCCCCAGTCGGAGACTCCAGCAGAGATCAATCAACTTTTGACCATTGATCCCTTGGCGTCTTTGCAAATTCCCCCATGGCAAGAACATCATCTCAATACCCTGCTGCAAGAGCTCTATCGTATTGCCAAAGACCACTTTGGTAATGCAACTTTCACAGCCCGCGTGTTAGACGCGTTGCAAGACATGCCCGACGACGATCGCCGTCGATTTTTGGAGTGGCTGAAGCAATCTCCCACAGGGCGAGTGTGGCAATAGCTGTAAAAAACCGGGTCGATAGCCCCCGAGTCGTTTATGATTCATGCAACCCCTCCATGGGCATGAATCCAGCAGGACATGTGCCTCCTTGCCAAGCAAGGGTCATGTATTGTTGACCTACGGCTGCCCAAGAGGGCATTGTTCCAACCACCTGTTATCCGTGATGCCAGTTCATGATCTGCACGAACAGCTCGATGATGAGACGATATGATTCGACATTGGGATACGATATGTGCCTGTTTGTCCTTGTACCTCACCGATCCGAGAGGGTGGTGGATCATAACCCAGATACCCGCACTGATTGAGGAGCAGTCTGTTGACTAGAAAAACCCCTGGCTCGAAGTCTATGCTTTCTGCCCAGGTCGTCGTACTAGCGGCGATTGGATGGGCCTTTATATCCCTGTTATTTTTTCTGCTATTCAGCGACTTCATTCCCACCGAAGGGTTTCCCACGTGGTATGGCATTGTCACCTATATTTTGGAAAATGTAGCCTTCTTGGGAGCTACGCTACTGTGTTTTCGCAACTGGCGTAGCTCTCAGATTGTGAGCGGACGGACGGTGTGGCTCATGCTCGGGCTGGGCATGCTGTCGTTTTTTATCGGGAATTTAATCTTGTTCTACTGGGAAATCGTTCTGGGCAAAGATGCGGATGTATCGCCTGGCGACATTTTCTTCTTGTTGAACTATTTCTTTTTGGGGATCGGGATGTTTTTGGCGGTGATGACCCGTCGTCTAAATCTTTCTATTGCCCAGTGGGGAACGGTGGCAGCCATTGGGGTAGCAGGTGTAATTATTGCTTACTACACATCTGTGGCCGTGCCGGAAGACCTAGCTGGCGGCGATCGCCCCCGTCTACCCACAGTTCCACAGGTGAGTTGGGTTGCTCCCGCCTATGCCACAGCCCCGCCGACTGAGCCAGCGCCCGCCGTGCCGGATGCTGCGCCCCCAGCCGATGTACCTGCCGTGGAGACCGAAGGTGATCCGGCTAGTGATGGAGATGCTCCAGGTTGGGCGATCGCGGCGGAAGCCTTCTTAGCTCCCTATGCTGAGTGGATTGCCCTGCTTTACATTGTGGGCGATATCTTGCTGCTGATTATGGCAGCGATGTTGCTGTTAGCCTTTTGGGGTGGTCGTTTTTCCACCTCTTGGCGATTCATTGCGGCGGCGGCTTTCTCCTTTTATATCGCTGATATTTGGTTCAACTTTGCCATCAGCTACATTCCCAATTACCAAACCGGCGCACTGTTGGAAGTATTTTGGATTTTTAGCGCGGTCTTGGTCAGCATTGGCGCTGCTTTGGAGTACGACTTATCCACCCGTTCTCGCCGCACAACCCGTCGTCGTATGTAGCGCGACAAATCCTCCGCTCAAGGGTGAGTTTCTTTCAAGAATCCCGTACGGATCGAGCAAAGACGCGTTATTCTAGGAAAGCCTCGGCTGTACTAAACGATCCATGCTTGGATCGGTATTGGTAGGGAGCTGCGCAAAGGGCGAATTGCTTGGGAACTGCGGGAGGACAGCAACAACATGGCTCCTAAAAAACTATCGGATGCGGATAAACAGACCATTATTGAGCTGTATCGTCATCCAGATGAATCAACCTCAACGCTGGCCAATCGTTTTGGCGTCAGCAGCAGCACCATTAGCCGCATCGTTAAGCAAGGTCTGCCAAGCGCTGAATATGAAGATCTGGTGCAGCAAAAGCGCAGTGGTCCCCGGTCGGTGATTCAATTTGAGCTATCACCTCCCGTTGATCTCATGCCAGAGGTTGAACCAACGCCAGATCCGCTCCCAGAGCCGACACCAGAATCTGTTGCTAAGCCTGAGATTCCTCGTCCTCGGCGGATACGACCGCGCCTGGAGCCGGCTGTAGCATCTGAGCCTGAAGAGCCTCAAGAGGAAAAGGAGACGCTCGACAAGCCGGTCAAAGATCGCTTAATTTTGCCCAACGTTCGTTCATCTGCGCCTATCCCGTCGGTCGATCGGTTGGATGATGACGAGAAAGGCGATCGCAAGCTGTCAGCCGATCTGGAGGAGGACGACGACGAGGACGACGACGACCTTGATGACCTCGACAATGCTGACTACAGCGACGACGATGACGATGACGATGACGACGACGACGATGGTCATGCTTTTCAAGGGCTATCTGCGGGGGGCGATCGCTTCACCCCTCTGGAGATCCGTCCGCTAATTGAAGCTTCCCTAACCCGGAGTTATTATGTGGTCGTTGATCGCTCCGCTAATCTCATTACCCGTCCTCTCAAAGACTTTGCCGACCTTGGGCAAATTGACGAAGCCGAAACTCGGGAGCGCACCCTGCCGGTGTTTGATAACCATCGTATTGCCCGCCGCTTTTCTCGCCGCACCCAGCGCATTGTTAAGGTGCCCGATGGCAAGGTGTTGCACAAAGTCAGCCGCTATCTCAATGCCAAAGGCATTACTCGCCTCTTTGTAGATGGGCATATCTACGAGGTTTAACGAACGTTGTTACGGGAATCACCGTCACGAGAATCACCATGGGCGCAATGGATGACCATTCTGTTGACAATCAGCCAGACTTCAGTCGATCGGCGGTGCATCGGATTCTCGATGCCAATCTAGACCGAGCAAAGGAAGGTCTGCGTACCATTGAAGAATGGTGCCGGTTTGGTCTGAATGAAGGGACGCTAACGGACGAGTGCAAGCAACTGCGTCAGGAGCTAGCCCGCTGGCACACTCCAGATATTCGGGCTGCCCGCGATACCTTGGCAGATGTGGGAACTGACCTGACCCATGCCCAGGAAGAGCAGCGCCAGAGCATTACCCATCTGCTTCAGGCCAACTTTAGCCGCATCCAAGAAGCTCTGCGGGTGCTGGAAGAATATGGCAAGCTCTACTCCAGCGAGATGGGAGCGGCCTGCAAGAAAATGCGCTATCGGGTGTATACCCTGGATAGCCAACTCACCGGCCAACAGCGCCATCAGCGCTTAGGGCGATCGCCCCTCTATTTGGTGACTTCGCCCCAAGAGAATCTGCTATCGGTGGTGGAAGCGGCTCTGCAAGGCGGTTTGTCTCTGGTGCAATATCGGGATAAAACCGCTGACGATACGACTCGCCTGCAGCGGGGGAAAGACTTGTGTAAGTTATGCCATCGCTATAACGCTCTGTTTATCATGAACGACCGGGTAGATTTAGCCCTAGCGGTGAATGCCGATGGCGTCCACCTGGGTCAACAGGATATTCCCATTGCCCTAGCGCGACAGATTCTGGGGACAAACCGAATTATTGGTCGGTCTACCACGAATCCTGACGAACTGCACCAGGCTATCCAGGACGGTGCCGACTATGTGGGCGTTGGCCCGGTGTATGAAACGCCTACCAAGGCCGGCAAGGCGGCGGCGGGGCTGGGCTATGTACGCTATGCCGCTGAGCATTGCCCGATTCCCTGGTATGCCATCGGCGGTATTGATGCCGACAATCTCACCCATGTGTTGGGGGCTCAGGCTGAGCGGGTGGCCATTGTTCGCGCCATTATGCAGGCGGAGCAACCAACGCTGATCACCCAGTATGTCCTGTCCCAACTGCATCGAGTGCAGATGATGCGGGCGAGTCAGACCCCGGCTGTATCGCCCTAGAGATGCCCTCTTGATGCCTCGCTGCGACCGACTGCATCCCTTAGACGTTCCTACGCTACTTTATGACTTCTGCTTCTGTAACCTTGACGGTGAATGGGGAGACCCAAACCTGTCCACCCCAAACATCGCTCCCCCAGTTTTTAACCTTGATTAGCATGAATCCTCGCTTGGTGGCGGTGGAATATAACGGCGAAATTCTCCATCGTCAGTTTTGGGAGCAGACGCTGATCCAAGAGGGCGATCGCCTCGAAGTGGTCACAATTGTGGGCGGCGGCTAGGTGACTAGTACTCCTACGCGGATGTAACCCGCCTAGGTGCTAAGGCAGGAACCCTTGTGTGTCTTGGACTTCCTTTTCGTTTTTCTGTCTTCATTCTTCTATCTTG
>DATNRH010000219.1 GCA_036703605.1 Candidatus Obscuribacterales bacterium
CTACGGCTGTCGATGCTGTAATGGAGTTTCTTACGCATGCCGGGAGACCGATCTCTGAAGCCGCCATGATGATGATCCCTGAGGCGTGGCGCAACATCAAGCTGAATCCTGCAAAGCGGGCTTTCTACGAATTTCACTCTACAGTCATGGAGCCCTGGGACGGTCCCGCCCTGGTGGCTTTCACAGACGGAAAGCAAATTGGAGCTACGCTAGATCGTAACGGACTTCGCCCTGGCCGTTTCTACGAAACTCACGATGGTCGGGTGATCATGGCCAGCGAAGTTGGAGTGGTGGACGTCCCTCCGCAGGATATCAAGAAAAAAGGCCGTCTTCGTCCCGGACACATGCTACTTGTGGACTTTGAACAGGGACGCCTAATCGAAGACAAAGAGCTTAAGACTGCCAGTGGGCTGAAGTATCCGTACGCCAAATGGGCTCAGGAGGTCATTCCGATCAACCGGGTAATTCGGCACATAATGCATAGGTCATGGCAGAGACTGGAGTCCATATCAGGAGCACGGCCAGTGGTGATGTCATTCACCTCTACCCTGAGCTAACTCAGCATGGCCATACGACTGAGTCACTCAATGTCCTGCTAGTGCCTATGCTTGAGGGCAAGGGTGAAGCTCTAGGCTCCATGGGTATCGATCGCCCTCTTGCCGTTCTCTCAGACGTCCCTCAGCCGACGTTCAACTATTTCAAGGAGTTGTTCGCACAGGTCACTAATCCACCTATTGACCCCATTCGGGAGTCGCTAGTGACTTCCACATCGTCTCTCATCGGGCCAGAGCAGGACCTAACCGAGTCCTCGGCCGAACAAGCGCGACGAATCGTTGTCGACTCGCCTGTGCTCACTGTCCCTGAAATGGAGGGCCTCAAGCAGTACACTGGGGGAGGTGCTCGCACCAAAGTCATTGATACCACTTTCGCCGTTGCAGAGGGTAAGCTCGGCCTCCAGCGCGCCCTGGCTCGCATCAACGCTGAAGCAACCAATGCTGTTAACGAGGGATACACTACTATTTGCCTCTCAGATCGAGCCGCAGGTCCAACTCGAGTCTCAACGCCTTCCCTCCTTGCAACGGGTGCCGTACA
>DATNRH010000220.1 GCA_036703605.1 Candidatus Obscuribacterales bacterium
AGCGATACCCAGGTGGGATGGTGCATCGAAATCTTGCTCTATTTTGGGCTAAGAGCTGAAAAAACCTAGTAAATCCGCAGAAAATCTTCACTGTTCGTCAATATGTTTATGAACATGTTCGTCAACAATAAAAGACAAGCAAGATTGATAAGACCTCGACGCCTGTGCTCCTACCCTTTAGCCCATCCCCCTTACCGCCTATTTCTGCTGCCTGGTTAGCGCGGCCCTCCACAGCGATCGCCGTAGACCTGCTCGGCTGTACCCTCGTGCGCCAGTTTGAGGATGGTTCCACCCTACGTAGCCTAATCGTGGAAACCGAAGCCTATGCTCCCGATGATCCGGCCTGCCACGCCTACCGCCGCCGTACGCCGCGCAATGCCGTCATGTTTGGGCCAGCAGGCTATAGCTATGTATACCTGATTTACGGTATGTACCATTGCTTAAATGTGGTCACTGATGCGGAAGATGTGCCCAGCGCAGTATTGATTCGGGCCGTGCAGTTGCAGCAAGAACCCCCAGGCGATCGCTCCCCCCAACCCCTCACACGTCTTGGCGCGGGCCCCGGCAAACTGTGTCGTGCCCTGCAGATCGATCGTTCCCACTCAGGACAACCCTTCATGCCAGGGCAACCGCTTTGGCTAGAACAGCGATCGCCTAGCCTGAATCAACAGATATCCACAGGAGCGATCGCCCTACACCAAACCACACGCATTGGCTTGACCCAAGGAGCCGATAGTCCTTGGCGCTGGTATATTCGCGACTCGGCAGCCGTGTCGAAGCGCTAGGGCCAAGCCGTATCTTGAACCTTCACCCTATTTCTCGTCTAAGAACATCACGTTGGGCCGAGGTTGCCACCACATTCTAGTTATCCTCCTCTGGACGAGACTCATCAACGGCAGGAAGCGATTGGGCTGAGGTGGCGGCAGGGGCTGTCGGCGTGGAGGGAAGCGCTGGCGGCGGTGTTGCAGCCTCTAGAGACTCCTTGGTGGATTGCAGTGTTTGCGCAAATTGAGCCTGATCGCGCAGCTCTTGGGTTGATGACACCAACCCACTCAACCCCTCAACCAAGTCCCGCAAATTATTGCGAAATTCTGGATCACCCATCAGCTCATCTAGGTCAGAGGTGATTTTCTGAGCATTTTGGAACGTGGCCCGGGCAGAATCCAGGGTCTGCTGGATCATCAGCAGGTTTTCTGGGCTACCCACCGTATCGGAAAAGTTGCGCAGGTTATTGGACGCGATCGCCGCATTTTCTGACAGAATCTGTAGATTTTCTACCAGTTCTCCGTTCTCAATCGCAGGACTGAGATTATCAACCACCCGTCGAAGCTGGAGGCTGGTCTCATTAATATTCTCTAAGGTGAGGACTAGGGTACTGCGGTTAGTATCGATCAGTTCATTCACCTGACGAGAGGTGATGCTGAGTTCTGTCGCAGCCTGTCCCACGGCGTCCGTGGTGCTGATGGCGGAAGCCGTGAGGGCACCTAGCTCACCTTCCAGAGTGCGGCTGAGGCTGGCAAACTCACGGGTGAGTTCCGATACGCCTTCCGCTGCATCAGCAGAATTGCGGGTCAATTCTCGCAGCTCGTCAAAGAAGCCGGTCTCCGTCAGCAGGTCAGCAATTTCCGTGGTTGAGCGAATCAAGGTATCGTAGCTAACACCCACCACACCATTGAGGCGATCGCCATTACAGAGGATCAACTGGGTGTCACAATCACTGGCCAGGGGATCAGCTCCTTCCATCACAGCCTCGGGCAACAGCACCTGAGGGAAGATATCAATAGACGTTTCTCCAATTAGCCCTACCTGATTGGCTTCAACAATCACATCCTTGGGGATAATCAAGCGGCTAGAGTCGATTTGAATCACCGCTTCCGCCGCATTGGAGGCTGTTTGGACATCTTGAATTTTACCCACCACCACGCCACGATAGCGCACAGGAGCCCCTGGACGCATCCCTGCCACGTTATCAAAGGTGATGCTGGCTTGATAGCTGCGGCGACCAAGGTTTAGCCCTTGAATCCAAAATGCTAGACCGCCAAAAAGTGCCAGTCCAACTAAGATGAGCAACCCTACCGAGCCTTCTCGCAGCGTTCTCGAGCGCATGATACGTCCTCACAGATGGTTTTCGGATGCCGTTGAACTCATCGTTTGTCCTGCTGGGCATCCATTCATTGACAAACATGGAACCGACCGACAGCCCCTAGCCTTTTTTACCAAGATCGATCCATTCCAAGCCCCTAGGACTCTCCAACCGCTGAGTTGTTTCCTCAAGCAGCCCAAGCATGAGCCATGGATAGGCAACCGAGACGGTCAGGAGGTTCACTCCAGCGATTTTAACGGGTACAGGCGTAATCTGGATAATACTTGATGGATTCGATAGGTGATTCTACCCCACTTGGATGGGGCCCTCAACACTACCGCTGAAGAACTGGCGCACGAGGGGCTGATCCGTGGTGTCAATATCTTGCACGAGCCCCTGCCATTGCACCTTGCCTTGATAGAGAAACACGATGCGATCGGTGGTGCGGCGGATAGTGCTGTCTTGATGGGTGACCATGACGTAGGTACTGCTGCCCGATCGCCCTTGGAGTTGGCGAATCAAATCTTCAATCACCGTGGAGGCGATTGGATCCAGACCGGCGGTGGGTTCATCGTACAGCAAGATTTCTGGTGATTCTGCCGGGCGTTCTGGGTTGGTAATAATGGCGCGGGCAAAGCTCACCCGTTTGCGCATCCCGCCAGACAGTTCTGCCGGTAAGCGATCGCCTGTGCCAGGCAAACCTACCATCTCTAGGCATTCATCAACCAGTTGACGGATGCGATCGCGGGGCAGTTTGGAATGTTGGTAGAGCAGGAAGCCAACGTTTTCATCCACGGTGAGGGAGTCAAACAGGGCGGCTTGCTGAAAGACCATACCGATACCGATAGGGTCGTGGTAATCACCCACCAGGCCTTCCCGCCGCTGCCCTTGGATGTAGATCTCGCCAGAGTCGGGGGCTAGCAGACCCGCAATAATCCGCAGGATGGTCGATTTTCCGGTTCCGGAGGGGCCAATAATCCCCAAGGCCTGTCCTCGGTAAATAGTTAGGTCTACATTGTCTAAAACGACGTGATCCTTGCCAAAGGACTTGCTGACGCCTTTTAGCTCAATAACGGGTTCACCCACTGACTGCACTGGTATCCTCCAACAAACTACACCGTATGATAGACGATGCAAGGCATGGCGACATCAGGGCGATCGCCCTTAGGATGTGACTTTTTTCGCGATTGCTGATCACGGTTGTACAACAAGAGACGAGTAGAGTTGAGGATCTTGGGGGGCGATCGCCTCAACCCTAATGAGCTGTCTTCACAACTTACCCAACAATTGTCATGTCTTTAAATCATTATCCGAGGACATGGAATGATGAAATAAGGCCAACTTGGAGCGATCGCTCCTCTTGGTTTTGTAAGAAGCGATCACCCTCTAGCTTGGGGCATAGCAACCGTCTTTTGACATCACTATGCCCCAGATAGGAGAATCTAACGTATCCTGGCGCAGTGCTTGTGCTAAGCCGCCACAAAGTCCTGACGGCTGAGATCATCAGCGTTGGTGCCTAGAACCAAGAGTAGGTTTTCTCGTCCTGCACGAATTAGCGTATTGCGACCGCGCTGAACGAAGGAAAGATCACCAAAACTTAGACCGCTAGATAAACCAATGCGATCGGTGCCTTGCTCAAAGTCAAACAGGATATCGCGTCCAGCCCGACGACCAATCACAAAGATATCGAGATCGGCTCCACCGATGAGGCGATCGTTGCCAAGACCACCGATCAAGGTATCGCGACCAGCACCGCCAATGAGGACATCGTTCCCCACTCCCCCATCTAGGACGTCACTGCCGGCATCTCCCAGAAGACGATCGTTGCCACGACCACCAAGGAGAGTATCGTTGTCATCGCCACCCCGCAGGATATCATTGCCAGCGCCGCCATTGAGCAGGTCGTTACCAGCATCGCCAAAGAGGCGATCGTTGCCGACTGCACCCAGTAGCGTATCATCGCCTGCCAAACCCAAGATAATGTCATTGCCAGCAAGTCCGTTGATAGTATCTGCATCGGGAGTGCCGGTGAGCACATCATTGCCTCGGGTAGCAAAGTCTGTGGCGTTGTAGTTGATGCTGAAAATGGTGGTGCTACCGCTGACTTCGTTGGATACGACGAGTAAGGGAAAACCGGTGGGGCTATCCTGAGCTGAGATAAATATCAGCCCTTCTGGCCCAAGCGGCCCCGCTGTCCCGGCTGCCGCATCACCTGCAAAGTCACGGGGGTTAATATACTCCACAAATTCTGCTGCGGATGGGTCAGTGATGTCATACACCATGACACCACCAATGCGCTCTAGCCCAATAAAGGCGTAGGTGCGTCCATTAATTTCTCCTAAAACGACACCTTCGGGCTCAGGCCCTTTGTTGTCGCTACGGCTCTCGAAGCTATCATTTTCGTCGTTGTTGGCATTAAAGTCATTGGGGAAGAGGCTAGCGGTAATCTGTTCGAAATCATCACCGCTATCGAACACAAGATTGCCTTGAGCATCCCAAATGGAGAAGGAACGGGAACCGTAGGCGTAGAGCGTCTCATACTCCCCATTTTCATTTTGCCCCAAAGTTGTGGTGACGGTTAAGCGGCCCAGTTGCTCATCACTTTGCAGATCTACAGCATTGGGGAAAGCCGTCGCATCTAAAATGAGATCTGCAATTCGTTCTTCTTCAGCAAAGCCAGCGTAGTCACGAGCATCCCCTTCATTGGCACTGACGATGAAGGTCTGTCCACCCACTGAATAAGTAGCGATCGCATCCGGCATATACATGCCAAAGACAGGCCAAGGTTGAATATTGATACCAGCATCGCGATCGCTAGCATCAATGCCATTACCGGGTAAGCTATGGTCTTTAAAGCCCAGGGGCAGAATATCGGTAATCTGTCCTGTTGTCAGATCGAGAACTGCAAAAGCATTGTTTTCCTGCAGCGCAATCCAGGCTGTGGTGGAATCGGCGGAGACAGCGATATATTCTGGCTCAAAATCTTGAGAGGTACTGGCATTGGGGCCAAAGATCCGTACACCAGCCGCAATTAAGTCTTCTCTCTGAGCATCAAAGGCATTAAACGTCGCCGTGGTGACATTGGTTTGGGTGACATTGGCAATACCGCCAGAGAGATCAATGATACTAACAGAGCCTTCTGGATCGACGGTGTAGTCATCACTGGGTTCACCTTCGTTGGCCACCAAGAGCTTAGTACCATCCGGCGTAAAGGTGACCATATCGGGCA
Source organism: Candidatus Obscuribacterales bacterium (assembly GCA_036703605.1). Lineage (NCBI taxonomy): Bacteria > Bacillati > Candidatus Melainabacteria > Candidatus Obscuribacterales > Candidatus Obscuribacterales bacterium. The sequence goes on from DATNRH010000220.1 coordinate 5,313, forward strand.
GTGCGCCCACATCTACATTGCTGAGGGCCGCGGTGCCGTCGCCATCAGCGGCATAGAAGACAACCTGACCATTGGCTTGCTTGTTGGAGTTTTCGACAGCGATCGCCACGATGCCATTTTGTACTGCTACGCTGTTGGCAGCACCACCATTGCCAAAGGCTGATACATCAATGTCAAACAATTTAACCGGCTGACTAGGATCACTCAGATCAAGCACTTCAACAGTAGCGCTTTGAGCATTGACAACAAACAACCGCTGGGTTGTGGGATCGTAGGCTGGAATTTCTGCGGCGGATTGATCAAATACACCGGTTTCGTAATTGCCAATCACGCTGAGTTGAATATCAACCATAATAATCTCTACTTACATTACCCACTGGGAACTGGACGAACACATCTCAAGCCCTCGTATTTTCACGGAAGCTTGATAGAAAAGATTGGGCCGTTGCCACTTTCCCATACGGAGATGAAGGTGCGGTAAATTTTACGTTAAGAAAAGGTTGAAACCGCCTGACTAAGAAAACTAAGAAGGTATAGCTACATTGAGGCATAAGCGGCAACATCCGCTCTCTGATGGACATAGCTATATCAACGTAGCTGCTTACAGAGATTTGCTCCCTAAAGCTTCGTTGATGACCTTGCCATGGCGGCAGTGTCAACTTCAAATAAGATAATGTAAAACCACCATGACATGCATGAATAAAACCTAATTCCAATCCACCCAATCCTGAGCGAAAGCATGAGCTTTTCCAAGCAATCTAGTCCTACTAGTTTCGGTGTTGCTGAACTAGGAGATGAACCTCTAGCTATAGGATCTGAATCGCCATGCAGCATGTTTTGGAATCATACCGCTATTCAGCAACGCCCTATTTTCAACAGGCTGGAGCGACAATATCGTTCCTACGCTGAGCGTGGGAAGGCTCTAAGCGGCGCTCCCGCACCCAGATCTCAAGAGTCGCAGGAGCAACTAAGACAGGTGTCAATGCAGGAGCACCATAAGAAATCAAGAACCAAGAGGCATAGCCATCCATCTCCGGCATTGAAAGGTGCTAGAGGGCTAGGAGCGTAGCTTGTTCATATATAACGCTGATGGGCGTCTTAGGGAGGTGATTCCTAAAGATTGGACGGAACCATGGGCGGCGATCGCACCTTGAGGTTCCACTGAGCCATAGATCCAGGGAGCAAATCTGATGAAGAGGTCATGCTCTTAAGGGCAGAAACGGTCATTGGTGTAGTAGCCTAGGGAGAATGGTAATCCAGTCTGACTGGGTTGCACCGGATGTCTACCGTATATCTACCGTTATAATTGGGCGATCGCTCTCGCTCCCACTGTCTACCCATCCTAAAAATCGTCCCAGATTTGGGTCATGTAGATTTGTATGATCTAAGAGTAGTCGCGCTGTGGGCGTGGGCAATGCTAAGAAACACGTTGAGTCTGTCTCCTAGTGCTATCCGTTTTTTAAGTTTGGTTCTTAAGTTTAGGAAACGGGCAAGGAAACGATGAAGGTATTCATACCCATCTCGTTCCATGACAAACTACTAGGGTGTTTCTCCCGTTCAAAGCGCTATCGTACGTTGACCCTGCACACATCACGACCGTAATGCTTCATTGCCCCAACCATACCTGTCAGACTCGTAACCCAGAAACAAACCGGTTTTGCCAAGCCTGTGGCGCGTTTCTACCGAAACACTATCTGTGGGCGATCGGTCATGATGTGGATCAGTACCATCCCGGTGATATTCTCGCAAATCGATACTACTGCAAGGCTCCCCGCATTTTTCTGGACACCCAGCCTGGCATCAACCCAGACCCGTTTCAAGAATTGCCGGTGGATGTCAGTGCATACCTCAAGCTAGCACCCTACCGGCTGCATGTACCTCAACTCTATGACGTGGTTGCAATAGATGCGGCAGTAGGCCCAATCGTGCTGGTCAATGATAGCCCCATAGACGTTATGTCTTCGTTAGGCGTCGCCGATACGTCACCCGATCTGCGTAATCCATCACCGCCGGCCGAGGTCATGGTGCAATTACTGCCCATGCTCACCCAAGCCTGGCCCAAGGCGATCGCCCTCCGACAACTCAACTGGCTTTGGCAGATCGCCCAGCTTTGGCAGCCGCTGCAGCTTCAAGGAGTAGCCCGCACACTGCTGATACCGGACAATGTACGCGTGGAGGGAGGTCTTCTCCGTCTGTTAGAACTCCATGCTGATGACCCAGATCCACCGGATCTGAGTGAACTCGGTCGCCATTGGTTAGATTGGCTGCCCCAAACACAACCAGCGATCGCTCCCTTTTTTGAACATCTTTGCCGCCAGCTCACTCAAGGGCATATCCAAACCGTAGAGCAGCTCGTCGGCCGATTGGATGCGGCCCTGGCCCTAGCAGGGCGATCGCTCACCCGTCATGTCACCCTATCCACCCAAACAGATCAAGGGCCGCACCGTAAGCGCAATGAAGATGCCTGCTTTCCAGCCAGCGGTAGTCTAGAACGCTATACCCTGCCAGCCGCCTCGACAGAACCTAGCCCCTTACCCTTCGTGATAGTCTGTGATGGCATTGGTGGCCATCAAGGCGGTGACGTTGCCTCAGGATTGGCGATCGCCACCATTCAAGATCAGATCCAGGCCCTCCAGCCCCATCACCTCACCCCCCTCAGCCTCACCCTAGCGCTAGAACAAGCGGCCTGTGCGGCCAATGATGTGATTAGCCAGCGCAATGATCAAGAGCAGCGCCACGATCGCGAACGCATGGGAACCACCCTGGTGATGGGTTTAATCCACCAGCATGAACTGTATATCACCCACGTGGGTGATAGCCGCGCCTATCGCATTTCCCATCAGGGCTACCACCAGGTCACCCTGGATGACGACATCGCCTCCCGTGAGGTGCGTATGGGCTACAGTTCTTTCCGGCAGGCCCTACAGCAGCCCATTGGCGGTTCCCTGGTGCAGGCCTTGGGCATGGGCCCCTCGACGATTCTGCGTCCTACGGTGCAGCGCTTTATCTTAGACGAAGACTGTATCTTTTTGCTCTGCTCAGATGGTCTGAGCGATTTTGATCGCGTGGATGAATATTGGGATTCGACGCTGCTAGGTGTTTTGCAGCATAAGCTATCGGTGGAACAGGTGACCCGTGAGCTAGTCACCATTGCCAATACGCGCAACGGCCACGATAACGTCACCATTGGGCTGCTGTATTGTGCCGTCGAAGCGGCTCAAATGCCCACAATTCCAGCCAGCTTAGCGATCGCTCCTGATCCAACTCCAACCACCAACCGCCCCGAACCTGCTGCACCAACCCCCACGATCGCCGTCGAACCCCCCGCTAAGTCTGAATCACCCAACGTAGCTGCCCTCATTCTCAGCAGTTTGTTGCTGGTGGGGATTGGTGCCGTCATCGGCTATCTCCTCTTTCCCTCCGCCATTGAGCAGTGGCTGGTTCACTCCCCCGAGCCTGCTACAGAACCCACACCATCGGAGCTAGACGACCCCGTCGCTACATCTGCCCTAGAACCCTTGACAGAATTATCGACCCAAAACGTGATTCAACTGCGTCGTGCTCCCACCGATGGCGAGTTGCTGCTCTATGCCAATCCCCCATCTCCGACCACTGCAGCCGACGAGCCCGCTGCTAACCTAGAGTCTATCGGCCAGCCTGCCGTCGGCAGTGTATTTTTAGTTCAGAGTCGCGCAGCTACAACACCTGGTATTCCTTGGGTGCAGCTACAGATTTGTTCGACCCCCACCGATGCTAGCCTTGGGCGCGTGAGTCCCGCTCCCCTCGATCCAGAGGCTGAGCCCGACCCGTCTAATCCCGAAGTGGGTGGAGAGTCACTCCCCACCTCTCGGGACGAGTTGTCTAGCGATCTCCTACAACCCGGTGATCAAGGCTGGGCTTTAGAGAGCGATCTCCTGCCGCTGGTTGACCGCTTGGCGGATCCAACACCAGAACTCTTAGGAACCTGCACGCCACCCAATTCTTAGATCGCTAAACGGCCGCAGCTACCGGGGCGGGTTCATACAAATACTCAAACCAGTTGCCATCGGGGTCACGACCGTAGAACGATGCCGTGCCGTCTCGATGCTCATGGACTGGGGTGACATGCACGCCCTCTGCCTGCAATCGTTGGTAGGCCGCATCGACCTCAGCGCGATCGCTAAACACAAAGCCAAAGTGGGGCCCAGCTTGGTCATACTGGGGGCTGAGGAGGGCCAAGCCATCATCACCAGCTTTTAGGTAGGCCCAATCAGCATCCTTCCAAGCCAGCTCCATGCCTAGGCTTTGATAAAACTTAGCCGCGCGTTCAATATCATCAACACAGATCGCCACGTGGCCAATTCGCTTCAAATTCATAGCATCCCCTTTGACGTTTCAATCACACAACCATCCCTCACGACATCCCTCAGGGGCGATCGCTGCCTGTCTTCAGACACCCTTGGCAAGGCGTAGAGGGCTCTAGTTCTATTGTATGGCCGACGAGGGGAGGTGGTCATAGAGGGGGGCGATCGCCCCCGAGATGGCCCCCTCTATCGCGATACGATTATCTCAACCGCATCAATTATCTCAACCGCATCAATCCTGCGCCACCCATACGGACACAGAACCCGCCGGACAGCGAAAGTCGGCCCAGCCCTCCTCATTGGTGGTCACCGGCTCATCAATATGTTCAGTAATGTCCACATAAACCTGATTAGCCCGCCCAACTTCCATCCACTTGCTGCCGTCTCCCCCATTGCTGAGCACCACTGCCACGCCGCCGGGATGTTCTTCATCCCCCAAGCGCGTCCAGCCGATGGTATTGGGATGGTCGAAGTAGTCATATTGATCGCCATAGGCATAGTCTCGGCGAACCTGTAAGAACTTATCGATCAGCCACTGATGGCTATCAAGCCAAATTTCATACTCCTGACCATCCCGTCCCACATCTTTATAATGGGCTCCGTAATAATCTGCCACAAAAATACAGGGATATCCATCAGCCCGGAGCAGAATCAACGCATAGGCAATAGGTTTAAACCATCCTTCCACCACAGATTCTAGAGACTGGAGCGGTTGGGAATCGTGATTGTCAACTAGGGTAACAGCTAAGGCAGGCTGATCCTTCACTAGCGTATCATCAAAGATTTGACGCATATCATAGTTGTCACCTTGCTTACTGGCTGTACTGAAGTTGTAGTGCAACGGTGCATCGAATAGCATCACGTCGCCACCCGTTACCTCAATAAAGTGGTGCAGCGCTTCCACGCCACCCGACCAATATTCTCCTACAGCAAACAGTGGTCGCTCTGTACGTTGGCGCACATGACTCAGCCATTCCGGAAAAAAGCCAGCCTTCACATGCTTAACTGCATCAAACCGAAATCCATCGATCTGGGTCGTCTTGACATACCATTCTCCCCAGTAGTCTAGCTCGCCCCGCACCTCAGGATGCCCCATATCTAGATCACAGCCCATCAGATAATCAAAGCCGCCCTTTTCTAGATCTACACCTTCATCAAACGCCTTTCCCTCAAACAAATAAATAGCATCTTCCGCATCGTTGAGAGCATTGTAATCAACAGCATCAAAGTGCCACCAGTGCCACTCCATGGTGGAATACTTACCTTGGCGTCCAGGAAAGGTGAAGTGCGTCCAGGCTTTGATGGTTTGGGTGTCGCCAATGGACTGGCGGCGATCGCCAGGGCTGTAGGGACGTGCCTGAAACTCTTCCTCATGGTCAGCGCCTAGCCGATGGTTGAGGACAACATCAGCATAGACTTCGATACCCGCTGCTTGAGCCGTCTTGATGGCGTTGATGTACTCATCCTTAGTACCGTACTTAGTCGGAATAGATCCCTTTTGATCAAATTCCCCTAAATCAAATAAGTCATAAACCCCATAACCTACATCATATCCGCCACCTGTTCCCTTATAGGCTGGAGGAAGCCACACTGCGGTAATCCCTGCCTCTGCCAATGCCTGAGCGTTTTCTGCTAGCTCATTCCAAAGGTTTCCTCCGGGAGGAGTATACCAATGGAAGTACTGCATCATAACACCATTTACATTTGCCATAAAAGCCTTTTGAAGTACCTTGAGGAATAGTGAACCCGAGATTGAGGAACAGCATGATCAATCCCTCAAGCATAGCTTGATTCCTCTCCGTTGTGGCTATCATTGTTCAACGTACGTGCTATTTGTTAGATCTCAAGATATTGATACACGGCACAATAGCGATCGCCCTCAAGCAGCAGTTGCGTCCTGCCTTACAGCAAATCCAGATGGCACTTTTGGAACCAGCCACCAGCGATCGCGTGTTTGCCATGGGCATGTCTGATTATGTGGAATTCACGTTGCTGCTGGCATCGCACGACTGAAACTTCTCCAGCTTGTCAGTGGTGGCGATCGGTAGTTTTAGAAGTAAATAGGATAATTTAGCTGCTATCTAACGGTGTGCTTGAGCGGCTGTAGATAGCCTTTGCAATTCACCCATGTCGCCAGTCCACTCCAAGCGAATTGTTATACAGCAGGGCGTTGATGTATACAAGTATGAATGGCTCAATCCACCCTCTCCCTGGGGAGAAGGATTGGGAATGAAGGCCAATCATCGATCAATTCAGCAATTCCTACAGCAGTTATGGCTGTTGCCAGTCAGCTTAGGAGAGTAGAAAGGGTGTGGGGGCTGCACCCTACATTGACCATCGTAGTGTGGTGTGCAACAACTCCGACTATAAAACTTGAAATGTATTTTTTGGGGAAGGTAAGCCTCGTGTAACGGCAAGCTGTTAAGTTTGTTTAGCCAAATCGGCAACAATTGCACTCAGTTGAACCAGATCAAAGGGTTTAGCTATGTGCATTTGAAACCCAGCCTCGATCACCCGTTGTTGTTCTGCTTGACTGGCATAGCCCGTCAGCGCGATCGCTGGAATTTGGCCGCCAGCCTCCGCACTCAGTGATCGCACCTGCTGAATCAGGAAGTAACCATCTTCCTCAGGCAATCCGAGATCAGAAATCAACACATCATAGCGGTCAGGGCTTTCGGTGAGCGCCGCGATCGCTTCTCTGGCAGTAGTTACGGCCACCACCTCTGCTCCGTAACTTTCTAGCATCATCTGGCAGGTTGCCAGCACCATGACCTGATCGTCAACCACCAGGATCCGCAAACCTTCTAAAGTAGGGGACAGCGGCGAAGCGTTCGAAGAAGTTGCTACAATCAGCGATGAGGTTGGGGGCGGCACGTATAAAGGCAACCGCACGGTCATGGTGGTTCCTTGTCCTTCGCCGGGACTGTCGGCGCACACAGTGCCACCATGCATCTCGACGAGATTCTGCACGATCGCCAAGCCCAACCCTGGATTGACTTTTCTAGTACTAGAATCGACCTGATAAAACTGCTCGAAAATATGCGGTAATAAATCTGCTGGAATACCAATTCCTGTGTCACTGACTTGAATTTGCGCCTGCTGGTCAATCTGCGACAGCGTGATGTCTAACCGTCCACCCGCAGGCGTAAACTTAATTGCGTTTGAGAGCAGATTCGACAGCACTTGCTGCAAGCGTTCGGCATCCCCCAAGACGGTGATCGAATTCAACGATGACACTAACTGAATATTTTTTTCTGCCACCGCTAAATGAACGCTGTCAAGTGCCGCTCGAACTACTAACTCCAAGTCGAGCGGACAGCGATTCATCTGCAGATTATTGCTCGTAATCCGTGAGAGATCCAAAATATCCTCAATCAGTCGATTTTGTGTCTTGGCATTCTGCTCAATCGCTGCTAGAGCTTGCTTTGCCACCGGGTCGTCGCGGTCGCGGGTGCGGAGCAGATACACCCATCCCAGCAGTGAGGAGAGAGGATTTCGCAGTTCATGGGACAGATTAGCGAGAAATTCATCTTTGGCACGATTGGCCGCTTCAAGCTGCTGGCGCGCTGTGCGCTCGGTAACATCTGAGATCGCCAGCAAAATCATGTCTGTGTTGTCTTCTCGGGGCAGTCTGCACGCATTGAGCAGCATGTTTTTACGCCCAATCTGCTCAAACTCATGATTGACCTCAAAATCCTGCACCGCAGGCTCACCCGCCAGAACACCGCTCAACATCGATCGCAGGGCGGGAATATCCCACTGCCCATTGCCTAATTCAAACAGCCGCCTGTGGATGGTTTCAGCATCAGAAACCTGAAATGTCTCGTAAAACGCTCGATTTGCGGCATTCACCCGGAAATCAGTGTCCAGCACCACTAGCGGAATTTGCACCGTCTCAATGATGGTTTCTGCATAGTTGCGAGCAATTTCTAGGACAGCGGCGTAGCGTTTGAGGGCATCAATATCCTGCAGCACCAGCGTCACACCGTCAATTTGGTTTTCAGTAGTGCGATAGGGGCGAATGCGGAGGCTATACCAGTACCCGGCGTCTGTTTGAATCTCCTGTTCTTTCGTATTGAGGGTTTCTAACACCTCCACAATCATCGGTTCTAGCTGGGAAACATTAAAATTGCCATGCAGATCCGTGAAGGGGCGTCCGATGTCGGTGGGGATGAAATTAAACAGTCGCTGGGCGGTTGGTGTAAAGCGGCGAATCCTTAAGTCATTCGTCAGCATCACAATCGGGATATTGATGCTGGCGATAAAGTTGTTGAGATCGCTATTGTCTCGATTCTGCTGCAGATTCCGGTTTCGCAGCTCTTCATTGGTGGTCGAGAGTTCTTCATTGGTAACCTGAATTTCTTCCTTCGCCGTTTGCAGTTCTTCGTTCGTGCTCTGCAGTTCTTCATTGCTCGATAGAATCTCTTCATTGGCGATGCGGAGGTTTTGGTTGAGCTGGTTTTGCTCCTGAATCACCGCTTGCAGATGCGCCTGGGCCGAAAGTTCGCGCTGGGTGGCGGCAGCTAGCGCCTGGCGCAGCGTTAAAAGCTCACGCGCTAAGTCCGCTGGCTCCAGGTTTTCTACCGTCGCCAGACTGGTGAGCGGGGTAGAAGCAGGGGCAGAGGGCGAGATGAGACTAAACAGCACCAAAAAATAGAGTGCATTGGTCAGGGCTGGGCGAAAAGGCAGCACCTCTAGATTCAGTTGCGGTCGCTCACCCTGTTCCATTTGAATGTTTTCCTGCCGCACCAGCACGTTCTCTGTTTGGGCCTGATACAGGGCGGTGCGAAGGGGGGTAACCAGCCCGTCGCGTGCCATAGACAGCAGGTTTAGCTCTGTGGTGCTGGGGGTCAACTTCAGGTAAAGATCGAGGTCGCCGCGCATCTGTAAGACCTGCATCTGTTCATCGACCACCACCGATAGCGGCATGTAGCGATTGGCAATCAGCTGGTCAACTTCGCGGGCTAAATCAAAGGGAATGGAACGGCTTTCTGGGATGCGCTGCGGACTCTGGAGGCTGGGGCTGAGGGAAGACGTGGTGGTAAACGCAAATAGGGGATTTGATAAGCTCAATTTTCGAGCATAGATTTTGCAGGCTTCATCCACAGGCACAAACAAATTTGAGGCAGTTTTGACGCTTTCTGACGTACCCAATACCAGGCAGCCAGTTAGGTTGAGGCTGTAATGAAACAACGCCATGATGCGCTCTTGCAGGCGATCGGATAAATAAATCAGCAGGTTGCGACAGCTAATTAGATCGAGATTCGAGAACGGGGGATCGGTCGCTAAGTTATGCCGAGCAAACACACAGAATTCGCGAATGGTACTGCTAATTTGATAGCCGCCCCCCGCCTGGGGGACAAAGAACCGACTTTTACGCTCTGGTGAAACGCCTTCCATCTGGCTTTCCAGGTATAAGCCCGACCGGGCTTTGCTGATGGCTGTTTCACTAATGTCGGTGGCAAAAATTTGAATTGGTGGCACGGTGGCGCGATCGCTAAAAAACTCCAACAAGCAGATGGCGAGGGAGTAGACTTCTTCCCCGGTGGAACAGCCCGCCACCCAAATCCGCAGCGGCACATCGCTGGTTTTGTTGCGGCTGATTCTGGGGAAAACCTGGGTCTTCAATTGCTCAAACACGGGCGGATCGCGAAAGAAACTGGTCACATGGATCAGAATTTCTTCGTACAGCGCCTGAATTTCGTCCCTGTGCGTTTGCAAATAGTCCGCGTATGCGGCCAGACTGTCTAGCTTATAGAGCAGCATCCGTCGCTGGATGCGGCGCTCCAGCGACGCCGGTTTATATTCAGTAAAGTCAACACCCGTGGTCGTACGTAGGAGGGAAAAAATTTGGCTGAGCGGATCACCCGGTTCCGGAGGTAGCGCCTGGATGATCGGCAACGGTTCTGACTGCCCCAGAAGCGGGTTGCGACTGAGATGGCTCAGTTCTGTAGCAATGGTTTGCGGCGGCAACACAAAATCGACATTGCCCGTTGCCACCGCCGTATTGGGCATGCTGTTAAATCGCGCCGTGGCATCACATTCGGCAAAGGTGACACCCCCCGCAATCTTGATGGCTTTCACCCCCTCCGCACCGTCGCCATCCATCCCCGA
>DATNRH010000221.1 GCA_036703605.1 Candidatus Obscuribacterales bacterium
TAGTTGCCGTCATAGTACATGGCATAGGGGACATCAGGAATGTCGTAGCCCTCACCCTGCATCCGGGATGAAACATACCGAGCCTGCATCCAAAACACGCCTGTCGGGGTACGTTCACCCTCCCGCCCACTGGAAATAATCACGCTATAAACTGGGTTGCCACCTTCCCAAGCTGTCAAACGCTGAGTTGATAAATCAACCAAAATCCAGCGTTGATTAGAGTTTTTCAGATCATCGACCCAGCCAGAAATCCAGTCGCTCTGGGCTGGTGTGGCGGCCATCGGTAGATGGAGTAAGGCTGGAGCACTCCAAATCCCCACCGACAAGGTAGCGATCGCGGCCATCGAAACTAATTTGATTAGGCGCATGATACGGTCTCCACAGGTTGAATTGATAACGCAAAGGGTCTTGAAACAACTTGTTCAGCGAGCATTCAGCGAACAAGGTTGCTAGAACAGCTTGGATACAATCCCATCTCTTGGAAAAAACACGTCGCACAGCAAGTAGATCAACCATCAACCGCAACTATGGTGAGATGGGCTACAGATAGAGCTTGAGTGCTGGGAATTCAATCTCCCATGGTTCTGAGAGCTAAAACTTCCTATCGACCTACTTCCAATGTCTAAACTCCTATCGTGCTCCCCAAATCTGGTTTATATGTTGACATCTCCATAGAAGTCCTCACTCAAGAAAAAACACATTGAATGTGACTATGTTTAGTAGTGTTTGATACAGAATGAAGGCACTATAAGGATACAGCCATGTTCTGCATCTCACGTTTGACTTCCTCGTGGCGGCGAACGTAGACCAGGCATCGCCTCTTCCCCTCTCCCAACGCCTCATCAAGGACGGTATCCTCCATGCTGCACTCCACCCTCTCCGATGCCAATCTGCGTTTAGAAAAAGCACTGCGCTACGTCACTATCTCTAATGACGCTATTGAGCGCCTAAAGTATCCCAAGGCCAGTCTATGCGTTTCCATTCCCGTGCGTATGGACGACGGTAGTCTACGGGTCTTCCAGGGCTATCGCGTGCGCTACGACGACACCCGCGGCCCCACCAAGGGCGGTGTACGCTTCCATCCTAATGTGTCGCTGGATGAAGTGCAGTCCCTCGCGTTTTGGATGACCTTCAAATGTGCGGCGCTGAACTTGCCCTTTGGCGGCGCAAAGGGGGGGATCACGGTGAATCCCAAAGATTTCTCTAAGTTTGAGCTAGAGCGTCTTAGTCGTGGCTATGTGGATGCGATCGCCAATTTTATTGGCCCAGATGTGGATATTCCTGCCCCGGATGTCTACACCAATCCCATGATCATGGGCTGGATGATGGATCAATACAGCATCATTCGCCGAAAAATTACCCCGGCGGTGGTCACGGGCAAGCCGATTTCCATGGGCGGTAGTCTGGGTCGGGAAACAGCGACAGCCATGGGTGCCTTTTTCGTTATCCATACCCTGATGGAAAAGCTAGGGCGGACGTCGACTGACCTGACCGTTGCCATTCAGGGTTTTGGTAATGCTGGCGGTGTGTTGGCAGAATTATTGGCTAAAGCTAACTATCGGGTGGTCGCGGTGAGTGATTCTCAGGGCGGCATCTATGCCAAAACTGGGTTGGATATTCCCAGCATCCGTCAATATAAAGAATCGAGTCGGGGGATCAAGGCCGTCTACTGTGAAGGTACGGTGTGCAATATTGTGGAACACCGAGTGATTACCAATGAGGAACTGCTGGAACTGGATGTGGATATCCTGATCCCGGCGGCGCTAGAAAATCAGATTACGGAAGAGAATGCACCGCGCATTAAAGCTCCCTATATTTTTGAGGTTGCCAACGGCCCTGTCACCTCCGCTGCCGACGGGATTCTAGAGCAACGCGGCATCCAGATCTTCCCCGATATTTTGGTGAATGCTGGCGGTGTGACGGTGAGCTATTTTGAATGGGTGCAAAACCGCAGTGGCTACTATTGGTCGCTAAATGAGGTGAACAGTCGCCTGCAGGAACGCATGATGGAGGAAACCAATCGCATTTGGGATCTATCCCAGGATCTGGGGATCTCTATGCGTACGGCGGCCTACGTCCATGCGCTTAATCGCTTGGAGGATGCTGTGCAGGCCAAGGGCACCCGCGATTACTACATGAGCTAGTCGAGGGCCGTGCCCCACCCCAACAACTCGTTCGAGGTCGTCGGGGTGGCTACGGCAGGTCTGGGGGCGATCGCCTTGGCCCACCATGCTGAATATGTCTGTGGCTCAGATGTTTGCTGACGGTCAGCACATGATCTAAAAGCTGGTCTGGGCGCTCGTTAGCGTTGGGGGAACGTTGTCGGGCTTGCACTGCGTTGGATAGATTCAGGGCACGTTCATAGGAGATCATGAAGTCGTGGTAGATCTTATTGTGATTAGCCTGGGGTGCCGTTCTGATTAACACCGATACGCCTTGGTGGATGGTGTGGCTGATATCTTGAATGGAAATCTGCGCCTCGGGGTTTTGGGTGTCTGTGCGGCGAACGGCTTGGGCAAAGGCATACCAGTTCAATCCATAGCTAAAGGAAAGCTGGACGGTTGCCAAGGTTCGCTGCATGAGGTTTTCAAAGGCCAGACCGGATAACTGCCCGCGTTGGGGGAAGCGATCGCCTTCTTGTAAAAAAATATAGTCGCAGACGCCTTGGTCAAAGCGGGTGTCGCTATTAATCCGCCAATGTTCGATACAGGCAGCGGTGAATTTTGCTCGCTGGAAGTTGGTGCCGAGGGCTTGGATGCCCTGGAGGTTGCTGTGGGTGAGATTAGCTTCGGCAAAGTTACCTTCGCTGACGTCAGCATGGGCCAAGATCGACTGGTAAAAATTGGTGCCATAGCAATTGCCCCAACGTAGGTAGGCGTCGGTTAGGTTAGCCTGCTTAAGATTGGCTTCCTGAAGATTGGCCCAGCGCAGGTTGGTACCGCGAAATAGGGTGCCGATGGCGTAGGCTCCCTCTAGGTTGACGCCGCTGAGGTAGGCATGGCTAGCATCGGTGCTGATCAGGTCGGCTTCGCTGAAGTTGGTGTCACGAAAGTCGGCATTCACTAAGGAACTGCCCCGCAGGCTAGCGCCGCGAAAATCACTTTCCCAAGCGATCGCGCCTTCCAGACTAGCCTGTTGTACCTGAGCATCCCGACCGTTGACGTAGCAAAGGTTTGCATGGCGCAGGTTGGCCTGCTGCAAGATAGCTCCGCGTAGATCGGCATAGGCCAAGTTTACTTCGGAAAGATCAATGCCGCTTAAGTCCTGGCGGCGTAAGGATGCATGGGATAAATCAATGAAAATACGAGGGTGATCCTGCCGCCATTGATTCCAGGCGGATGGGCCGGCTTGAAGCTGGGCAACGTGCTGTGGATCTGCCATGTCACGTAGGGAAGATGAGAGGGAGCTACAAGGATGAATAGGTATCTGAGCCTTGAAGAATGTCTGAAACCCATCAGTGGCAGTCATTCTTCAAGAGCTATCATTCCTCCCGAGGCTAATGCTGCCTTGGGGTGCTATACCTTTCTTCACGCGTTTAGCGCCATCATCCGGCATCCGACAATATGCTGAAATAACTTCAGCATATTCACGTGTTTTCTCAGCCTTTTCATACCTCGTTGGGACTAGGGCGATCGCTTCCATTCTCCCTAGGATCACTACTCCTCCGAACTTGCCTAATCCAGCAGCCCATCTGGCGGTGTAATTTCGATCCGCTGCTGCTCTAAATCCACCACCGGCACGATCGCTTCCACGAAGGGGATCAGCAAGGGCGGCGTTTGGCGTTTTTTGGCGCGAGGAGTCTTGGCGGACTTACGGCGATCGGGATGGTGGGGCGTCGGTTCTACCGGTTCCTCGGGCTCTGGCATTCCAGACGTAGGGCGCTCCACCAC
>DATNRH010000222.1 GCA_036703605.1 Candidatus Obscuribacterales bacterium
GACGGAAATGTTGCTAACTTCGGTTTTGGAAGTAATGATCCCAGGCTTTTCTAAACTCGCCATAATGTTCCTCAATGAGGTTTTCAATTTGCTTGATCTGAACTCTTGAACGTTTGTAATTGGTGGCCAACTCTATTTCGGGATCTAGCCAAAACTTGGCTTCGCCATCAGTTAAAGAAACATGAATGTGGACTCGGCTTTCTTCTCTAAAGAAGCAGTAAAAACGATAGGAGCCAAGTTTAAGGACAGTTGGCACGATGTCAGGGTTTGCTACGCGGCAGAGGTAGCAGTGCCAATTTCAACGCTAACAGAGTCAAAGCGGGCATCACCAGGTTTGTACGCCAGCAGTTCCATACCGATGGGTTCGCCGCTGTCGGCATCTTTAATCAAAATGACGCCATCCCCTAACTCGGTACACAGTTGGTTAGGGCGTGGGCTTTGCCAAAAGACGGTCAGCAGCTCCATCTCTGGCTCATAAAACACTTTTACTTGGGCCATAGCACGACTCCTTCTTTGATGGCATCGGTTTGATAGGCCGTAATCAGGAACCCTTCTCCATTTAAGCGCCGAGCAACGGCAACCACCCAGCGCTAAGGTCTATGCAGGCAATAAAACAGCAAGATTCCCTCATCTCGACTGCTCTGGCGAATCTCATCGGGGGCTTGTAAGGCTTGCTGCACTAGGTCTTCAAGACTGGCAATATCGGGATGCTTGATGATGAGTTTTTGCCAATAGGTGTGGGTGGTTCTGACGCTAAAGCCGAGAGGGGTGGCAATTTCAAAGCGAATATCAGCCATAGGCAGCCTCCAAGGGAGCGGCAGGGGCAACACTCGCCGGAGCTTGCCAGCCCCGGACATCGATCTTGCCGGTCACCGCAGCGGAAATCAGGGCTGAGCGGCGTTCTGTTAGGAGGCTTACCGCATTTTTACACTCGGTTATTAGGCTATTCCATTTATCCTGCTGTCCATGAATAAATTCCGCTATTTTAATTTGCTCTTCTAACGGTGGACTTGCTATTGGCAGATTCTCGATAACTCTCATTCCAATATTTTGCTGAGTTCCAAAACTCCAGTGCAAAGCAACTGACTCTTGAAAGCTGAGAGACCTCATTGAAGCAATAACAAAGTATGGATAATGGTGTTTATTAGAGCGTATAACTGCAAGTGGAGACCAAATATTAAACTCATCATCAGTTTCAACAATTGCTGTCACTCCAGTTGTAGCGCCAGACTTAACCATGAAAATGTCATGATTCTGCGGTTTATATTTCTTTGAGAATCGGTTGTGATCTTCCCTTGATATATACCTTGCCTTAGTAAAATCTACTTCTCCTGAAGATACAGCTTCAGCCGAGACAAAAAGAACACCGTCATCAACAAATTCTGGAGTCTCATGGGGCCCATCAGTAATTGGAGTTGAAACTAGATGTTTCAATGGCGTCACTTCCCAATGGGCGGGGACTTCGCCTAGCCACTCAACGCCGGAGTCTTTCATGGGGGCAGTGGGGTCGAGACCCTTGGTGACGGCATGGGAAATCACCGCCTGCCGCTTTTCCTTCAGCAGTTCAATCAGCCGCTGCTGCTCTGCGATCAATGCGTCAATACGCGCCGTTTCATAGTCAAGAAAACGAGCAATTTGGGTTTGTTCGCCTAATGGAGGATTGGTTATTGGCAGATTCTCAATAACACTCATTCCAATATTTTGTTGGGTTCCAAAGCTCCAGTGAAGAACAACTGACTCTTGAAAACTGCGTGACCTCATCGAGAAAAGAACGAAATAAGGATGATGACTTTGGTTGCAGCGTATGACTGCTAATGGAGACCAAATATTAAATTCATCTTCGGTTTCAACGATTGCCGTAACTCCAGTCGTAGCACCAGACTTAACCATGTAAATGTCGTGCTTCTGGGGCTTATATTTTTTTGAGAATCGATTGTGGTCTTCTCTGGATATGTACTTTGCCTTGGTAAAGTCTACTTTTCCTGAAGATACTGCTTCAGCCGATATAAAAAGAACACCGTCATCAATGAAGTTAGGAGTTTCATGCGGTCCATCGGTAACTGGCGTTGAAACTAAGTGCTTCAGTGGCATTACATCCCAATGCTCAGGCACTTCCCCCAACCATTCCACCCCAGAATCCTTATACGCCTCATACTTCGGAAAGCTCATCGGTCTTCTCCTGTCGCCACATTTAGCGCATAAAACTCATGCAATTTTGCTTGCAACAGCGCCTTGTCCGGCAACTGTGTTTGGTACTCCGCAATCAGCGCAGGCGATAGCGATCGATTTAGGGCATACTTCACCACCTCATCATCCTTGCTCGCACACAACAGCACCCCAATCGCCGGGTTTTCGTGGGGCTTGCGCTCATCGCGATCCAACGCCTCCAGATAAAAATTCAGCTTACCCAAATACTCCGGCTCAAACCGTCCCACCTTTAGCTCCACCGCCACCAAGCAATTCAGCCCTCGATGGAAAAATAATAGATCTAGCGCAAAATCGCGCCCTCCCACCTGCACCGGATATTCTGAGCCGACAAAACAAAAATCGCGCCCCAGTTCAATCAAAAAATCCTTTAGCTGCCTCAGCAAGCCCTGGTGTAGATCTGCCTCGGTATGCAGTTCGGGCAACTCCAAAAACTCCACCATATAGGCATCCCGAAAAACATCCACCGCCGTAGGATGAGATTGTGCCGCCACTGGTGACACTTTTACCGGATTCAACACACTGCGCTCAAATAGGGCAATCTTAAATTGTCGTTCTAGCTCCCGGCTAGACCACTTTTCCTGAATCGCCAACCGTAGGTAAAACTCCCGCTCCTCCGGGTGTTTACTCTGGTTGAGAATAATTAAATTGTGAGTCCAGGGCAATTGTGACAGCACTGCTGTCACAATTGTCTCATCCTGATAAGTCTCATAGAACTTCCGCATCCGAAACAGATTTCGCCGCGTAAACCCGCGCAGCCCCGGCTGAGTCCGGGCCAGATAATCCGCCAACTGCTGCACCACCCCCTCGCCCCATTCCGCCTGTGCCAGCTTGTGGCTTAGGTATGCCCCCACCTGCCAGTACAGCTCTACCAGTTGGGTATTCACCGCCTGCGTCGCTCTTTGTTTAGCAGATTGGATCATCTCCACCACTTCTGCAAAGCTTTGCTCCATGGCCTGATCTAGGGGCCCCGTCATGCTGATAGCTCCTCGATCATCTGCTTAATGCGATCCGTACAGGCCTTTAGATCGCGGTCAATCTCCTCCAAGGGGCGCGGCGGCTGAAACACATAGAAATGCCGATTAAACGGAATCTCGAACCCCACAATGCCCACCTCCCCATCAATAGCATCGCACTTGCCCTGATCAATCCAGGCATCGGGCACATGGGGTTTCACCTCCCGCTCAAAGTAGTCGTAGATCGACTCACCCAGGGGCACATTTTCATAATCTCGTAGCCCCGTATCCGGCTCCGGCTGTCCCTTAGGCTTATCCTTCACCCGGCAAATCTCCGCTTCTGGGTGGCGTTCTCCAAACGCATTCAGTAACACCTTCAGCACTGCCGCACTGGCATCAATCTCCTGCATGGCTAGAGCCTGTTTCAGCCGTTTGATAAACGGGGCACGACTGAGGTGCAGCGGCTCTTTTTCTAACGTTTGCAGCGCTGTAATTAGTCGGCTTTGCACCTCCCCATCTAGCTTTTGCACCGCCTTTTCATCTAGAGCAGCCTTGATGCGATCGGGCGTCACCTGAAACGCCAGCCGCAGCGGACGCTCAATGGTGATGCGGCGATAGCCAAAGGCCTCGATGGGAAAAATCTTGCTCTGGGGTGTTGCTTCAAACCGACCGTAGAGGCGCACTAGGTCATCAATTTGCTCCTCGTTGAGATACTGGCGCTTGCTGCCCAGCGACTTGCGCATTTTACTGAAATGCTGCGTGCCGTCGATCAGTTGCACCTGGCCCCGGCGCAGCTCTGGCTTGTGGTTCGACAAAATCCATACATAGGTGGCAATGCCCGTGTTGTAGAACATATCCGTCGGCAGAGCAATAATCGCTTCCACCAGATCGCTTTGCAGCAGGTAGCGGCGAATTTCTGACTCCCCACTGCCTGCCCCGCCGGTAAACAGCGGTGAGCCATTGAGAATGATGCCAATGCGAGAACCACCTTCCTGGGACGGGCGCATTTTGCTTACTAGGTGCAGCAGAAACAGCAGCGACCCATCCGACACGCGGGGCAGACCGGGGCCAAAGCGGCCAGCAAAGCCCCGCTCGTTGTGCTCATCGGTGACCTGCTTTTGCACCTTCTTCCACTCCACCCCAAAGGGCGGATTGCTGAGCATAAAGTCGAAGTGGCTGGTGGCAAGCTGATCGTCTGATAGGGTATTGCCCAGCTTGATATTGCTCACCGTCTGCCCCTTGATCAGCATGTCCGCCTTGCAGATGGCATAGCTTTCGGGGTTTAGCTCCTGCCCATGCAGCGACACGGTGACTTGCTTGCTAATAGCCTGAATGTATTCATCCCCCTCCGACAAAAAGCCGCCGGTGCCTGCGGTGGGATCGTAAATAGTGACAATGCTATGGGGCTTAAGCTTGTGGTCTTGCCCGGTGATCACAAGAGACGTGGTCAGGTGGACGATATCGCGGGGGGTGAAGTGTTCCCCGGCCGTTTCGTTGGAACTCTCAGCAAACTTGCGGATCAGCTCCTCAAAGATGATGCCCATGCCAAAGTTGTCGATGTGGGCAGGGCTGAGATCCGTCGCCGCAAAACGCTGCACCACTTGATAGAGCAAGTCGCTGGTGGCCAACTGTTGCACAAAATCCTCGAAGTGGAAATGCTCGAAGATTTCCCGCGCATCGCTGCTAAACGACTGCACATAGCTCATCAGGTCATCGGCAGTCTGGGTGTCTGACAATGTGCCTAGGGATAGGGGCGAGGTATTGTAAAACTGCTGATCGGCAGCCCGCAGCAGCAGTTTTTCGCGGGCTAGGTCGGGCTTGGTCTGGTGCTCCTTGGCGGCGTCTAACACCGTCTGCTTGTTAGCCTCCAACACACATTCCAGCCGTCGCAATAGGGTAAAGGGCAGAATGATGCGGCCATACTGCGATTGCTTGAAGTCTCCCCGCAACAGGTCGGCGATCGCCCAGAGAAAAGCGGCTGTTTGGGAGTGGTTGGTCGGGTTCATGGCGATGATCAGAGGATAGAACTTGATAGGAAACAGGGGAGATCAAGGATCACAGGAGCGATCGAAACAGGTGTCAACGCCGGAGCATTGGCACCATAAATATATCGTTCCTACGCTCAGTGTGGGAATGCTCCCTAGCGGCACTCCTGCGCCCAGACCCCAAGAGTCTCAGGAGCAACCAAGAGAGGTGTCAACGCCGGAGCATTGGCACCATAAAATTCCTCTTAGCTCGAACGGCGCTGCCCCAGAAGAATCGGAATCAGCAGCAGTTCGACGCCGACCAGTAGACAGATGGAAATTAGGAAAATCAGCGTGCCGATGGCATTGAGGGCTGGGGTGAGGTTTGCGCCGAGAAAGGTGTAAATCGCCACGGGCAGGGTTTGCTTGAAGCCAGATACAAACCAGGCAATTACAAATTCATCGAAGGAAAAGGTGAAGGCTAGCAGCCAAGAGCCAGCAATGCCGGGAATTGACCAAGGTAAGACGACTCGCCATAGAGCTTGCCATTCGGTTGCTCCCAGATTCCAAGCGGCTTCTTCCAAGTCTTTAGGCATTTGCGATAGACGTAACCCAATCAGGGCGATCGCTGTGGGAATTAAAATCACTACGTGGGTGAGAAAGATGCTGATCAGTTTGCCTTGAAGCTGTAGGCGAGACAGCAGCCCCAAAAAGGCCACGCCTAAAATCAGCGGCGGGATGATGATCGGGATGATCAACACAATGGACAGAAATTTTTTGCCCAGAAACTGGAAGCGATTTAGGACATAGGCGGCGCAGAAGCCTAGGACTGTGGCGGCGGCGGCGGCGGCGGGGGAAATCCATAGGCTATAGCCAAGGGACTGGATCAAGCGTCCATCCCTAAACAGGTCGCCGTACCAGCGTAAGGTCCATCCCGTCCAGGGCAAGGTGGGAAAGCGGGAGTTTTCAAAGGAGAAAATCACCAAGGTCAAAATGGGCAGCATCAGGAAGAGATACATGCCGCCAAGGTAGAGCCAGCCGACCAGTTTGAGTAGGTTGATGGAGCGGGTGGGACGGGCGGAGAGTTTGATGGCAGTCATGGGCACCTCAGTCGCGGGGAGGGTCGGATAGTTTCAAACCCGCTGCTAGGATCACCAACAGCAGAATCACTAAGATGGTTGCTAGGGCAGAGGTGCGGGGTAGGTTGGTGGTGCCGGCATATTCATTGAGCACCACGGTGGAAAAGAGGGGAATGGGGCCGAAGATCGATCGCCCGGTGCCGCCGCCCAAAACAATGCCAGACAGTACATCGCCCGCACTGATGATGATGCCAAACAGAGCGCTGTAGATGATGCCGGGCTTGCTGAGGGGCAGCAGGACGCGCCAAAAGGTTTGCCACTGGGTAGCTCCTAGGTTACGGGAAGCTTCCAGCAGGGCGCGATCGCTGTTGCGCAACACCAGGTAGAGAATCAGGATGACGATGGGCGCGAGGTAGTGCAAAATGCCGATGCGGGTGGCCACCTGGGTAAAAATAATCGGCAGCGGCTCTTGAATCACCTGCAGTTTCAGCAGCAGGGTATTGAACAAGCCGTTGCGATTAAGAATCGTTTGCCAGGCGTAGAGCCGGAGAATATAGCTGCTCCAAAAGGGGGCGATCGCCAGCAGGACGGCAAAGCGCTGCAATCGTTCAGGGACGCCAAACACCAGCATCAAGGCGAAGGGATAGCACAGGAGGATGGCGAGAATGGTGGTGGTGCTAGCAACCCAGGCGGTTTGCAGCAGGGCATAGGCATAGCGCGATCGCGTGAAGAGCTGGCTGAAAATATCGATGTAGTTGTCGAGGGAAAAGCCGGGAATGGCCCGATAGTTTTCGGTACTCCAAAAGCCAATCCAAATCAAGAACAGCAGCGGCAACAGAAAAAAGATGCCGTTGTAGATCACCACCGGGGCCAGACCGATGTATTTGAGGCCGCTGCGTTCGTTGGGCGTAGCAATGGGGCGGGTGGCGGGTGGATGGCTCATCGTTCTCTCTCCAGCGATCGCGTGTCCTCCAGCAGCACCGTATCCTGGGATGACCAATGGAGCACAAGGTCGGTGTTGATGGCAATGCGCAGACTATCGCTGAAGGATTCTTGGCAAATCAGGTTCAGTTCATGTCCTGATTCGGTTTCTAGAAGATAGCTCATCTGGGAGCCCATGAACTCTCGTCCTCGCAGACTAGCTTTGAGGCTATTGTCGGTTTTTTCGGTGGGATCAAGCCGCATCTTGTCGGCAGGGACGACCACGGTAACCATGTCGCCTACGCTATGGTTCACCTGGCCGGGCTGGGCGCAGATCAGACCTTGGGGACATTGGATGGTCAACGTGTGGTCGTCATTGAGCGATCGCACCTGGCCATCAAAGAGGTTGTTATTGCCGACAAATTCCGCCACAAAATGGCTTTGGGGACGGGTATACAGATCGGCGGGAGAGCCAATTTGTTCAATCCGCCCCTGGTTCATCACCACAATCCGATCGGCCATGGCAAAGGCTTCATTTTGATTGTGGGTGATGTAAACAAAGGCGATATTCAACGTTTGCTGGAGGCGCTTGAGTTCCCCTTGCATCCGCAGCCGCAGATGAGCATCGAGGGCGCTCATGGGCTCATCCAGCAGCAAAATCTTCGGTTCCATCACTAGGGCGCGGGCGATCGCCACCCGCTGCTTTTGACCACCGCTGAGCGCCCCCACCCGGCGCTTGAGAAAGTCGCTGAGGTGAACCAATTCAGCAACTTGATGCACTTTGTCTTTAACGGCAGCCCGGTTATGGGACTTGAGCGTTAGCCCAAAGGCGATGTTCTGGAAAACGTTCAGGTGGGGAAATAGGGCAAAGCTTTGCCACACCAGCGGTGTATGACGCTGATGGACGGGCAATTGGCCAATGGGTTGCCCATGCAGCCAGATTTCCCCGGATGACATAGACTCTAGCCCCGCAATTAACCGCAGCAGCGTGGTTTTACCGCAGCCGCTGGGGCCCATAATGGCGACAAACTCGCCAGGATCCACATGTAGGTTGATGTCGCTGAGAACGGACAGTTGATTGAACTGTTTAGCGATCGCCCGCAGTTCTAGAGCAGGAGCGCTGGAGGTCTCTGCTGTCCTTGCCTGAGCGACGGGTATGGAGGAGGGTGGATTGGTCGAGGTTGAACTCATCTTAGTGTTAAACCACAGAGCAATAGGAAACAGTTACCCAGCATCTGGCTAGGTAGAGCCTGGCGAAGAAGACCGGCGGGCACGGTTACGTGGCCTTAAATTCGTTGTAGATGTCTTGCCAAGCTTTTTCGTCTTGTTGCGTCGGAAGCTGGCGGGCGCGGGTGCGTTCTAGCTGGCTTTCCACTAAAAGCTTGCTGGCGTCGCTAGGGTCAGCCACATAGCCCAACAACTGTTTCTCATCGTCATTGAGATACTCAATGACTTTGACGTTAGGAGCAAGACCTTTATAGGCTTGGGCATTGGCTAGGCGGGCCTGCACCTCAGGGCGAGACATGTATTCTACCCAGCTTTGGGCTAGTTCTGGGTTGGGGCTATCGGCACAGATCGCAGCACCTTCACTCCAGCGGATCGCTCCTTCCTCAGGCACGATGGCGGTAAATTCTTGATTACCGTCTGCGATCGCATTTTGAATCACCCAGTCACCCACGGGCCCCGCCGTCACATCACCGTTGATGAACGCATTGACAATATCCTGTACACTAGGGGTCACCAGCGCCACATTGGGCTTCATGCGTAGCATCCAGGCCTTAACCTCCTCCAGTTGGGCATCGGTGAGGTCGTAGGGGTTAGGATTCTCGGGGAAGAGGGCTAAGCTAGCATTCCCCATATTGGGCAGATACCAATCAAATAGAGCTAGCTTGCCAGCTAAGTCTTCTCTTAACAGGAACTCCCAACTAGTGACCTCCGAGGGTGGAATAATGCTTTGGTTGAAGGCAATGCCGTAGTTGCCAAAGCGGGTACCCACTGCCATCATCTGGTCATCTTCGTAGAAGCCGGGAAAGTCTTGATACACCGGATAGTAGTCGCTTAAGTTCGGTACGGTGGATGGGTCAATGGGGGCGATCGCGCCCAGAGCCATCAGCTTGGTCACATATTCCCCATCGGAAATGAGGGCATCGTAGGTGCCAGCGGGCGACTGGTTGAAAAATTGCAGCATTTGTTCGCCACCCAAATAGGTTTTGAACTCTACCGTGACACCGTATTCTTCTTCAAAGCCGCGAATCACCTCGGGTTCGTCGTAGCCCGGCCAGGTCAGCAAGCGTAGGGTATTGCCTGATGAACTAGCGGGCGTATCTCCGGTGGTTACAGCCGTTTCACTGGAAGGGCTACAGCCGATCAGGCGAGTGGATACAGCGGCCAAGGAGGCTGTGGAGGCAAATTGGATGAATCGACGGCGGGAGAAGGCTCTCAAGAGTTGAGCTTCACGGTTGAAACCAGCGGACGGACGAGGTCGTTGTGACATAGTGATGAACCGATGGAGAAATATGTACGGATGCAGCCAGATGTAGGAGGACGAATCAGGAAACAGCAAGCAAGCTCAGGCCGAGTCAGAGAGCTGATTGTACGGTAGTGAATCGGAGACCTGGGAAAAGTTGTTTACACTACATATTGCGCTGGGCTTATAGACGCCTAACCTATTGAGAGTCTTCAGGTAAGGTGGGCAGATCCGGAACTGGCTGAAGCTGCTGCTGCCAGGATTGAATCCGCAGTTGGGCGGCCGCATAGGCTTCGGTGCGCGGTGGCACGTTCTGGGCGATCGCAATGGCATTTTCCAGATCCACCACGGCCTGTTGCTCTGCTGCGTTGAGCAGTTGGTAGCTCCAAGTGTTAATCATTTGATCGGCTTCGGAACGGCTGCTGTTGCTGGCCGGCACCTCATTGGCTAGTTGAATGGCGGCGACGAGGCCGGATATCGTACCGCTGCTGGCGATCGCATAGGCATCTTGCAGGGGAATTTGTCCTTCCAGGCGGTTGCGCCAGGTGGTTACTTCCGCTTGGGCATCGGCCCGCAGGGCCCGACCTTCAGAAATCTGTTGAGCAGTGGAGATGGCCCCTCGCCAGTCGCCAGCATTGGCCAATTGGCGTGCCCGATCGAGAATCGGTTGATCTTCCATACGCTGCATCTGGGCCGTCCAGGTGGCAATCCGGTCTTGGGCGGTGCTGGAGAGGGTGCGCCCCGGCTGAATCTGCTGGGCGGTGGCGATCGCTTGCTGTAATGCTGCGGCAGTTCCCTGCTGGGCAAGCTGGTTGGCCTGGTCAAGAATCGGCTGGTCTTCAATTCGCTGGATTTGGCTCAGCCATTCAGACTCCAAACGTTGCGCTTCGCCAGCACGGGGATTACCGTCGGGAATCATCTGGGTTTCAGCGATCGCTGCTCGCAGGTCAGATACCGTACCCGGACGAGCCACCTGCCGGGCCGTGTCGATGCGGGCTACGTCTTGGAGTTCTAACCGCCACTGGCGAATCAAGGTCTGGGCTCGGCTATAGAGAGGGCGATCGCGCCGTAGCCGCTGGGCTTGCAAAATGGCGGCCTCGATATCTAGAGCCGTGCCGCGCCAAGCCTGGCTTTGGGCTGAGGCTATGGTGAGAAAATCCTGTGCCTCCTCTCCAAGATTAATATCGTCGGGAATGCTTTCGATGATGGCGATCGCTCCCTCGTAGTCTTCCCGGTCGAGGGCCGCTTGAGCGAGGTCTAAAAAGTCTTCCCCAATGCTCTTCAGCAGCGCTTGGGCTCCATCATGGGCATAGCTCGTGCTGCTAATGCTCTGCACCAGTTGAATGGCCTCGATGAGACTGTCTGGATCCCCCCGCTCAGCTAAGCGTTGAGCCTCACCCAACATTTCGCCATCCTTTCGGGCGACGGCGATAATCTCCTGCAGCTCATCATGCTTAACGGTGCGCCAATACTCATTCTCCACAGAGAGAAGCTGGTTGGAGGTGCGAAAGGCTTCTTGGTAGCTTTGATTGCGCAGCGCCGTTTCCACTGCCCGGTAAATCGCTTCGCCTTCCGACCAAATGCGTTGCCAGTCCTTCACCTGATCGTCCACAAGGTCGTGGGCGGCTAGATGCTCGGGAATACGTTCTGCTATGGCGATCGCTTCCTCCAGATCCCCAGACTGGAAAGCCTCATCCCCCAGATCCAGAATCATCATCGACCAGGTTTCAATGGAATCTTGAATTTCCTGCTGTAGGGGATGATCCTCGGGTAAACTTTCGACTAACTGGATGGCTTCCAGCAAATCATCCACTGTACGCTTATTAGCTGCGATGTCGGCGCAATACATGCGCAGAGAGGCAGAGGCCGTGGGCCAAAAAATAGCAGGGCAGTTGGGCAGAGCTGGAATTTTCAACAGCAGGGCAGCGGCCAAAAGTCCCGTTCCGGTGGTGCAGAGGACAGCTACCGTGCCCCAAATTTGCCAATTGCGAACCCACTGCCAGCGCTGGCGTGGTGTGGGTGCTGGCGTGGGTGTGGGCGGCTGACGGATCTGGTGTTGCAGATCCTGCAAGGGGTTAGACGACGGGGTGGGGCGACGGCCCGCAGGTGGTTGCGGTAGGGGCGATCGCGGGAGGGGAGGGGCAGGACGAGGAAGCTGCACCGGACGACTCGGCCGATCCATGGGGCGCTGGGCTTGGGGTGGATAATAGCGAGTTTTCCGGCGATCGTGTGTCATGAATAGAACCTAAAATCTGGCAACAATACTCATGGCAAGGGCAGACGTCTAGACACCTAAGTCAGCTCATGGTTCCCAGCAGGGAGTCTGGTCTATCACGATCCATGGGAGAGCTGTGACCTTTTGCCGACGCTGACCTTGGGTATAGCGCGGGCTTCCCTGGATCCCACCAGCGACTCTCTCGTTCAGCTTTGCCTAGGCAAAACCCCGGCAGATCCCGTCTAGAGATGATGTCATGAGTCCTAAAAGCAGACAGGCTGGGAGTTCAGGATACTGACCCAGTTCGTCCGGTTGCTAGCGGATTGACTTGATAGTAACCGTCTTCGGCAAAACTTGGCTGCTGATAGGTTGTCTAGATCGTTGCTATCCTAACGTTCTATGGTTAGAGTCTACTCAGTTTTTCAACATTCTCATCATTCCTTGACGTCGATCTCGCCGGCCGTCGTCAAACAACATAATTTGACACAAACCTGACCGGCCAGGGCAAGACTCGGGGGCCAAACCTAAAACTAGGCCAAAAGCTAGGTCGAATTCTTCACAGATGTCTTTACTATAGTCAGGAGGTCTTTTTCAGGGAGCGATCGCCCTTGAGAGGCTCCGGATGCTCTCGATCGTTGTCAGCCAGCCGTGACGATAACGCTGCGATCGCCTTGTGTCCCAACGAGGGGATCAAGCAGATCGTCTCGTTGGGCTAGGTGCCACGGTGGTCTGATCCCGACGCCTAGATGGATGAGGGGCGATGGTTTTTATGCCGCTGCCTGCTCATCTGTCGCCGATCGAGACTGCAAAGACTCCAGTTCTTATCATCTTGGATTGAACTCATGCCTTTTCCTCGCTCCAGTGGTTTGTTGCTCCATCCCACCTCATTTCCTGGCCCCCATGGCATTGGAGACCTCGGGGGCGCTGCCTATGCTTTTGTTGATTTTCTAGCAGCCAGTGGTCAGCAACTGTGGCAGGTCTTGCCGCTCAGCCCCACGGGCTACGGCAACTCGCCCTACATGTGCTATTCCTCCATGGCGGGCAATCCTCTGTTGATTAGCCTAGATTTGTTGGTCGATGAAGGATGGTTGACCCACGACGATCTGTCGGTGTTGCCGGACTTTCCTAGCGATAAAGTTGACTACGATCGCGTCATTGCTACCAAAACACCGCTGCTCGATCGAGCTGCCGAACGCTTTAAGGCCCATGCCTCGGATCGACAGCGCCAAGAGTTTGATGTGTTTTGCCATGCTCGGGCTGTTTGGCTCGACGACTTTGTCTTTTTTATGGCGCTTAAACAGGCCCATGGTGGCGAAAGCTGGCACCGTTGGGATGAAGCGATCGCCAAACGTGATCCTGATACCCTAAGCCGTTGGCGCAAGCAGCTTGCCAATGATATTTACCACCACAAGTTTCTCCAGTTTGAATTTTTCCGGCAATGGTCTCACCTGAAGAAGTATGCCAACGATCGCCAAATTCAGATCATTGGCGACATGCCGATCTACGTGGCCCACGACAGCGCTGATGTCTGGTCACTGCCCCACATTTTCCATCTGGATCCAGAAACGGGGGAGCCAGCCCTAATGGCCGGTGTGCCCCCCGATTACTTCAGCGAAACCGGCCAGCTATGGGGCAATCCCATCTATAACTGGGAGGCGATGCAGGCTTGGGGCTTCAAGTGGTGGCTGCAGCGTTTGCAGTCTATGTTGGAATATGTGGATTTAATTCGGGTTGACCACTTTCGAGGCTTTCAGGCCTACTGGGAAGTGCCCCAAGGGGAAACCACCGCCATCAATGGTCAGTGGGTGGAGGCTCCGGGTCGAGAGTTCTTTAAGACCGTCAAGGAGGAGCTAGGCAGTTTGCCGATCTTGGCGGAAGATCTTGGGGTCATTACCCCCGAGGTGGAAGCCCTACGGGATGAGTTTGACTTTCCGGGGATGAAAATTCTTCACTTCGCCTTCGGTTCTGGCCCAGGCAACCCCTACCTACCGTTTAATTTCGAGCGCAACTGCATGGTCTATACCGGCACCCACGATAACAACACTACGGTGGGCTGGTTTGAAAGCCTATCAGACTGGGAAAAAGACCACATCAGCCATTACCTAGGCGACATCAGCTACGACGGAATTCACTGGGACATGATTCGCTTGGCTCTCAGCTCCCACGCCAATCAAGCCGTGATTCCCTTCCAGGATCTCTTGGGACTAGGGGGAGGTGCGCGAATGAACCTGCCCGGTGCCCCAACCGGGAACTGGGAGTGGCGCTATCGAGATGAAGCCGTCAACCCAGAGTTAGCAGGGCGGATGCATATGCTGACAGAGATGTATGGACGCCTGCCCCAGCCCCCAGCCCCTGCGGATGAGTCCGATGGGTAGCTGGGTAACTGGGGTTTGGATGAGCTTAGGCGTTAGAACCTAGGGTGTGAGTGGAGGGCGATCGCCAGATACTGGTCGGAACGCGATCGCCTCTTCATCAGGCATGAGGGCCGTTGGGGAGGATGCAGAATAGGTCACCTCTGCCACCGTACCTGGTTCTCCTAATGGCTTAGCCTGACCATCGTAGGTGACCACCAGCCCCCCAGCATTGCCAGCTAGGATAGTCAGCTGAGTATCGGCTGTCCAAGTATGGCTGCTGCCTTCGCTCAGTGTATCTTCAAAGGTCATCTCGCCATCAGAGACCACCCGTACCCAAGATGGAGCCGTAACGCTCACATCCACCCGCACCGGTCGCTGCTCCTCGGTAGCCTCATTGCCGGGTGCTGGAGTTGGCGATGCAGCTGGCTCTGTAGGTACAGGCATCGTCACCTGCTGATTGACCAGACGCTCCTCTGCCAAGGGGGATACCGACCGGTTCATCAGATGAGATAGCCCACTGATGGCCGCCGTAATCAACAAAATATAGGCGACATATAAATGGAGCGGCCGAAGCTGGGCTGCAGGCAGATCCCGCCACGAGATGCCGCCACTGGGCTGCTGCACCGTTGGGGTCACCGGAAAGGTGGCTGCCAACTCAGCACCATCTAGCCCAAGAGCATCTGCATAGCGCTTGATTAATCCGCGAATATAAACGGGTTCAGGCAAGGCATGGATATGCCCCGCTTCAATGGCCATCAGCAGGCTAGGGCGGATCAGGGTTGAGGCGTTAATCTGATCCAACGATAGGTGAGCATCTTGGCGAGCCTGTTGTAAATAAGCGCCAATTGCCGCCAGTTGTTCGGCCTGGTGAGACTCTGGGTAATTGCCATGTCTACTCATAGTGCGTACCCTTGACATCAACGAAACTACCTTGTGCGAACGCGATGGAGCGGAAGATGTCGGTCGGTGGGATGGTTTGTGGGATGGTTGGAGGATGGATGCAATGAATCAAGTTCACGGTGAGTCAGTAGACGGTGTTGCCCCTCAGGGAGGGGGTGAAGTGCGATCGCTCCGATAGCCGTGCGATGCAGGTGAATGACTGGATGCCCTAACTGTTCTGCTATCCGGCGAATTTGTCGGTTACGCCCCTCTTGTAGAATAATCTCAAGCTGGGTGCGGTGAGCCGGATAACGTTGATGATCAAGAACTCTAACTTGGGCCGGCTGAGTGCGCCGTCCTGATAGTACAACGCCGTCCCGCCATTTTTGAAGGGTTGATTTAGAAAGACAACCCTCTACCCAAACCTGATAGGTTTTTGCAATGGTGTGGCGAGGATGGGTTAGGTGAAAGGTTAACGAGCCATCGTTCGTGAGGACAAGAGCGCCGGTGCTCTCTGTATCTAACCGCCCGACTGGGTGTAGTCCTGTGCCATGGGATAGATGATGAGGTAGAAGATCAAGGACAGTGGTGCGATTCCAGGGATCGTCGCAGGTGGTCACGACGCCGGCGGGTTTATGAAGCAAGATGTAGATCGGCTGGGGGCGCTGATGAGACTCAAGGGGTGTTCCATCCACGTCGATGCGATCGCAGCTTGGGTCGGCTGTTTGTCCTAGAGAAACGATTGAGCCGTTCAGGCGAACTCGCCCGTCGAGAATCATTTGCTCTGCTTGACGACGAGAAGC
Organism: Candidatus Obscuribacterales bacterium; assembly: GCA_036703605.1. Lineage (NCBI taxonomy): Bacteria > Bacillati > Candidatus Melainabacteria > Candidatus Obscuribacterales > Candidatus Obscuribacterales bacterium. The sequence continues at coordinate 15,844 of DATNRH010000222.1, forward strand.
AATGCCCCACTTTGACAATAGCTTTTGAACTCGTTCAGCCATAGACTTGGCACTGGAAGATCACATTAAGAACCTGGCAATAGGAATACGCACAATTGAGTATTCCCATAAACCTAGTTTAGTTCATGTACAAAT
>DATNRH010000223.1 GCA_036703605.1 Candidatus Obscuribacterales bacterium
CATCACAACAACATGTACGGACCTCAATGCCTATGGTAAGGTTTTTCGTTGTCTTCGCCCAGTCTGATTTCAAACAGGAATTTTGCTGTGAGAGCCAAAAAGGAGCGGCCGAACTTTAATAATATGCACAACAAAAGACACTGATATTGATTTAGCCTTGCTTGGCAACCTCACCAGTCGTCCACATCTTCCTCTCCGATGTTAGCAAGAAGGTCCAGCTCCTTCTGCAGCACTACTGTTTGCCTGTTGGCGTTGGGTGTAGTCTGGGTGCTAGCTCCGTTGGATGCAAGAAGCTCATCAAAGCCTAGACAGTCACAAAGGTTGTTGTGGATAAGTTAGTACCTGCTGTGATATCTTCCATGCCAAGGGAGGCGATTTCATCAAGCTCGCCTAGATCTAGGGCAGAGTCGCTGGACTGAGGCGGTGCTGGGTTTGGGCTTTCAGTGGGAGCGTCAATGCCAACATCTAGGTCCACTGTCATAACATCAAACTCTTTCAACACTGCGCTCATTCTAAAACCACCTCCCGTGGGCTCCTGCTAATATGTTAACCTGTACCTTGCTCACCGGCGTAGATGATGGAGCAGCAGACTTGCTAGACGGGCCAGAGTCCACCTCAAAGTCCAATATGCCCAAATCGTCTTGCTTGCTCCCTCCTTTAGCTTCGTTGTCAAAACCAGCCAGCAAATCTCCAAAATCTTCCTCCAGTTCTGGGTATGAAAATGGTGAAGCAAGGCTTACGAACTGTAAGGCGTGGATTGGCGGCCTTAGGAGTAGCTTTGGGCGCTTGTTTGGGTGCCTGACTGGGCGTTGTGGTATCGGTGGGCGGCGCCGCCTGGTTGGTAGCTGGAGTGGGCTCTGCCGGCGAGGGTTCATTGAGAATGTCGTCGAATCCGGCTGCAATGTCGTCAAGAGAGAAGAAGGAATCGCCCTTCTTAGCTGGAGCTCCCGCTGGCGGAGCAGCAGGGCTTGGCTGGGCTGTGGGACTTGTGGCCTGGGCTGGGGGCTCGGGTTCGTTCCCTATGTCTGCCATGAAGTCAAAGCTAGCCAAGGCATCTTGTAGAAAAGCATCCGAGTAGCTGCTGTCTGACTGAGCTTGCGGTGTGGCTTGGGACTTTTCAGGCTCCGTAGCTTTGGTAGTGGGCTG
>DATNRH010000224.1 GCA_036703605.1 Candidatus Obscuribacterales bacterium
GAAAGGCGCGGGCCTCTGGAACTCGCTGGTCAATTTCTGCATCGAGTCGGGCAAGCACTCCAGCAAGGGTGTGAAGGAACTCAAGGGTGCCTTCACGCAAGAGGAGAAGGCTGCCGACAAGGATCACAAGGTCAAGATGGGCGAGAACAGCACCTATCGTGTGTGCAAGTCGGTGCTCACCAAGGCGGCTGCGCTCGACATCTCGCTTGTCGATGCGGACGGCAAGGTCAAGGGCAAGACTGCCGTTGAGCAAGAGATCGCAGCTCACGCCGAGGAGAAGAGCAACTACGAGAAGTTCAAGTCCAGCATGAACACGGCCACCGTCCTCGCTGCGAAGGTGGTTGAGGATGGAGACGTGTCCGAGGTTGGAGGCGCGCTGCTGCTGGTGCAGGAACTCTGGGCTGAATTGGAGATGCAACACACGGCGCTCAAGGCGGCGGCTGCTGCTGCGGCCTGAGCTGTTCCTAAGAACATCACACTCCTGAAAGGAGGCTGTCATGCACCTGTACTCTGACTACGATGGCGAGCCTGTTGAACGTGCGTCGGATCTGGACTACCGCACAGTAAACAAGTGTGATGGGTGCAATGAGCACAAGGCAGGATGGATGCGCCACGCCGCAGGCGCAACCGGCAGGTGCTGCCCCGTGCTCTTCTTGTGTGACGGCTGCGGCAACACCCCTGAACCCAAATCCATGACCGTGTAGGAGAACACTCACATGAGTACTGTTGCCCCTTTCATCATCCATCTACGTCCCGAACGTAATGGACAAGTTGCCCCCAATGGAGGGGCAACTGTTGCCATCGAACTGCTGGACAAGTTCCATGTCCGGTATGCCGTCGCCAAGTGTCACCCCAAGGACAACTTCATCAAGCGGGTTGGCAGGGATAAGGCATCCGGTAGGCTGAAGTCGGAGAAGTTCTCGCACAGTCTGGAACTGTTTGCCCCTGTCGAGCGTACGCAGGATGCGCTAGGAGAACTCATGCCGATCATCGAATCGGAGTTGTTGGTGGACAGCCCTGACTACATGTAGCAATAGGGGTAGTCCGTCTACAACCAGGTACGCGAAGGGTACTATCATCAACTGCTGAGGGGGCTGGCTATGGTCGAGTACAAAGGTACGCATGAAGTGTTCGCGGTCAATGGCGATGAGCTGGTGATACCTCCGTACATTGACCAAGCCCTCACAGAATTGGTTAAGGCAAGGCTGCCTGTCACGGCCATACGCCTGATCAAAGGTCACGCGAATCTCGGATTGATTGACGCAAAAAAGGTAGTTGACGTGTACCGGGAAAAGTACGCTGACGCAATCCGTAGTAGCTTCGATTGATGCCGATTGTTCCTAGGAACTTCCACTTGCGCTGCTGATCTGAGAGTTTGTATGATGCCATAAGCATCACCAAGGGCTTGGGAGGTGCCGCCAAAGTACTCCCAAAGAGCAGTACAAAGAGGCGGCCTCAAAACCGGCCAAATGCTCCAGTTTCCGGTCTGGAGCAACGTATTTCCTCGTAGCTCAACTGGATAGAGCACCTGCCTTCTAAGCAGGTGGTTGCAGGTTCAAGTCCTGCCGGGGAAGCCAAGTTCTATTTGCAGTACATCG
>DATNRH010000225.1 GCA_036703605.1 Candidatus Obscuribacterales bacterium
TGGGCAAAAGAGAGTTGGGCTTGTAGGAGAAATAAGGCCGAGGCTAGGACGCCGATGATTCCTTGGATCATGGTTGCCCTCCTTATTTTGGCTGGCCGATTTGAGGGAGATTCCGACGAGGAGACTTGTATTATAATTTGATCTCTCCGGTCAAGACACAAGGGGTTATCGTTTGAGATCAATATGGACTGACCCCCTGAAGTTGGACAGTTTTTCGGGAGAAGTTAGAATGCCGGCGGAGGAGAACAGGAGGGATCATGGTAGAGCGGAGGAAGTTCTCAACGGCATTCAAGCGGCAGGTGGTGGAGGAGCTGCTCAGTGGGGTTACAACTTTGGCACAGCTCAGTCGGCGTTTGGAGGTTTCTTCAGGGCTCATCCTGCACTGGAAGAGGCGATACGAGGAAGGCGGCCTGGTTGAGGGGCCCTCTCGGACAGAGAAAGAGCTTGTTGGGCGTATTGCCCAGTTGGAGCAGATGGTGGGCAGACTCACCATGGAGAACGATCTTTTAAAAAAGGCCGTGGAGTACACGGCGCGGCGCAGAAAAGAGAATTCATCGCCCATCACCGCCAAGAGTTTGGCAGCATCCAAAGGGGGTGCGAAGTGATGGGGCTATCTCGCAGCACGCACTACTACAGGAGCAAGCAGCCTTCGGCAGAGGCGAAGAAGGAGGCGGCAGATCTCAGGGATCGGATTGAGCAGGTTGTGGTGGAGCATCCCCGCTATGGGTATCGGCGGGTGACCCATGAGCTTAAGCGGGAGGGATGGAAGGTCAATCACAAGCGGGTGGCCCGCATCATGCGGCAGGAGTCCTTGCAGTGTCAGGTGAAGCGCAGGTGGGTAAAGACCACCGACAGCGATCACAGCTATCGGGTCTATCCCAACCGGCTTGAGGGACTTGAGGTGGTAAGGCCCAACCAGGTCTGGGTGGCTGACATCACTTATATTCGGATCTTGACGGGGTTTCTGTATTTGGCGGTGCTTTTGGATCTTTTCTCCAGAAAGGTTATCGGCTGGGCGCTCTCTGAGCGTATTGACGCAGAGCTTACTTTGGCCGCTTTGGAGATGGCCGTGGAGGAAAGAGAGCCTGCTGCGGGTTGCATCCATCATTCGGATCGTGGGGTGCAGTACGCTTGCCATGCTTACGTGGAGGAGCTTAAGGCGGCTGGCATGATGATCAGCATGGCTGGCAAGGGAAATCCCTATGAGAATGCCGTGGCTGAGAGTTTCATCAAGACGCTAAAGTACGAGGAAGTTTACCTGTGGGATTACCAGACCATCGAGGATGTGACGAAGAGAATCCCGTATTTTTTGGAGGAAGTCTATAACCAGAAGCGATTGCATTCGGCTCTGGGGTATGTGACTCCCAATGAGTATGAGCAAGCCTGGCTGGCTCGGGTAGCCTGAAGCCGGGGGTGCTGAGATGTCTACCCGAGCTGAGATCGTTCGTTATAGGGCAAATACGGAGGCCGTTTTTAGAGTGGTGCACCGTGAAAAGCTCTCTGGGGCACTAAAACGACTGGAAACCACAGCCGGAGGAAAATCCAGTACGACACAAAAATCTATCCTCTGCAGTGTTCCAACTTCCCCGGCTTAGCTGTCCAGTCGATGGGGTTCACTCCAGTTGAATGATGATTTTCATGTAGGGATTTGCGCATAGCCGCTGTAGTAATTATCAGTGCAATTCGTTT
>DATNRH010000226.1 GCA_036703605.1 Candidatus Obscuribacterales bacterium
GCCAAATTGTTGACTAGTAGCGTCGACGATTGATCCGTGGCAAAGCAAGCTAAGGGGTTAGGGTTAGGTACGGCGAGGGTCAGGTTAGGGTAAGGGTTAGGGCTAGAGTAGAATTAAGTTAGGGGTTAGGATGGGGGCTAAGACTTACCCATTTGCTCGTTATCACATTGCTGGCCCGCGGGGCAGTCCTCATCAGTCTCGCAGTCCCCAGTAGGTCCGGGATTGCCCCCAGTAGCACTGGGAGCAGCAACAGAAGCAGAACCAGCCAGGGAACCAGAGGAAACCACCGGTGCCGGACTGGAGGAAGGAGGGAGATAAGTTGCCACTTGGGTTGCTAGGGCTTGGTATGTGAGGAGAGGAATAGCGCTCGGGGTGGAGCCGAGAGTAAGGCTGACGTTGGCAACAGTGGGTACTGCTGTTGGACTTGCCAATGGCGTAGGAGAGCTAAAAAACTTCCTGGGGGCTGTAGGGAAGGTGGGGAGGGCAACAACTTGTGGGGCACCCACTTGGGGTCGCCCACTAACCAGGTACGACGGCCACCAGAATTCCCTAGAATTTAGCAAGAAGTGCAAGGAACGAGGAGGGAAACTTACCAATTCCATGACGTAGTCTGAGTCGAATTATCATCTACTGGGACTTCAAGAACCATAGAGGTAAGAGGAGTGACAAAGCCGTAACGAACTGCAAACTCTTCAGCGAGTGCCTCGACAGGATAGGCTGGAAAGTCCCTCACAACGCTTCTGCAGAGTGAGGCAACTGTTACGATAGACACACCTCCGCCAGGCTTCCTCTAGTTGTTGCTTCAGGTAGAAGAAGGCATAGGCACGCTCCAAGGGCATAGAGGGCGTAGTGAGGTTCTTGGCAAAGGATGCCACATAACGCGACTGACTGCTCTCAATCTGCACTGTCACTGTGTTGGGGTTCGTATCCAGGGGGCGACAATAGCGATTGCTAGGCACTAGCGAGCCACCCACTACGATTTCTTTTCCTCTTTCCTTTTGTCTCAGAGGACCGGCATACCAGTAGGGGAAAGTAGGACTCCGTCAGCGTGTTGGGGAGGAGCAGGGTCGAGGTCTGAGCATCGCAGTACGAAAAGGTTAAGTCGCTCATGACTGGTTGGATATCTACAAAGCATGGGCAGCTGAGAATACCTTCCAGGAAGTGACGAAGGTCCAGTGGGCTAGGCAAAGCCTCCAGGCGGCCCCCCAGGCGGCTAGCCAGGACTGCCAGCTCAGCATTGCGGGCGTGGAGGGCCGCGGCATAGAAGTGAAACCCCGCCCCTTGCTGCAATGGCTCCAGCCTCTCATACACCGCCGTGGCATTATCTATCTCAGGAGTTAAAAAAGGCTCGCCACATAGGACCCTTTACCTGACCTTGGGCCGCTGTCACAAAGACCAGGATGCGTATTCCGTCTGATCTCCATGCATAGCTGAAGGCACTTTCAAGGGTGGAGCCGAGATCT
>DATNRH010000227.1 GCA_036703605.1 Candidatus Obscuribacterales bacterium
GCTCATGTCTATTAGGTTTTCTGGTGTTTTCAGCAATAACCGGAGATATGGCGTAGTTTTGTGAAAAAGTTCCGGATTTTCCGTACTTTCTCGGACAGCGCTGAGATGGCAAAGTCCTAAATCTCGGTATAAATCATGGGAGAAGACTCTTGGGTAGAAAGTGCTGCTCTAAACATTGCTGAGCGATCGCCCTTAACACAGATTGGGAATCGTTTTAGGACTGGTGGATTGGCGATAGTCGATGGGTAAGCCGAGGGCGATCGCTTTCCCCTGGGCAGTTCTAAGCGATCGCTCTTCCTCAGGGTTCCCCATTTGCCCTCAGGTTGCACAGCGGGGGAACTTCTCCTACACTAATAGTTAGCTTTACTAATTGTTTGCTTAGCAATCTAACCAGATGCCCACCCAAACCATGACCCCAGACCAATGTGCCGTGGACGTGCTCACCGTCATACCATTGGTCACGCGATGGCTGCGGGCCGAGATGCGGCATCAGGGGCAACCTCACCTGTCCCTCTCCCAACTGCGGGTTCTTCACTTTCTCCACCGCCGTCCTCAGGCATCCCTATCGGAACTGGCGGACTACCTAGACGTGACTCGGCCCACCATGTCGGTAATGGTCGATCGCCTGGTGCAGCGGGGTTGGGTGCATCGTCAAGACGATGCCCAGGAGCGCCGACGCATTGCCCTGACTCTGACGGAAGCCGGCACTGCCCAGCTTGAGCAGGTCTATGGCGCAACCCTCACCCAGATCTCCCAGCGCCTCCAGTCTCTCTCCGCCGAGCAATGTCAGCAGGTGGTGGCGGGGCTATCGGTTTTGTCTAGCGTGTTTGCCGAAGCCTAGGCGTGCGCACGCTCTATCGGTATCAGTCGTCTCTCAGGAGGACAGGTCAAGCATGTCGATTGTGACCATCCACGAATTAACCAAACAGTTTGGCTCCCACCGGGCGGTGGATCGGTTTAGCCTCACAGTGCAGCCAGGAGAAATTTTTGGACTGCTGGGCCCCAACGGGGCCGGGAAAAGTACCCTGGTCAAGGTCTTAACCACCCTGCTGTCTCCCACCTCGGGGCAGGCCCTAGTGGCAGGCTATGACATCAGTCGCCAAACCGTGGCCGTGCAGCGCACCATTGGCTACGTGCCCCAGTCCCTATCGGTGGATGGCACCCTGACGGGTTACGAAAATATGCTGATTATCTCCAAGCTCTACGGCGTGCCCCGGCGGCAGCGACTGGAGCGGATTCGTCTGGCGCTGCACTATGTTGGCCTCGATAGCGTCGCCCATCGGTTGGTCAATACCTATTCTGGCGGCATGATCCGACGGCTAGAAATTGCCCAGGCCACGCTGCATCATCCAGCTATCTTATTTTTAGATGAACCCACCGTGGGTCTAGATCCGGTGGCTCGGAAATCTATGTGGGATCTAATTCTTCAGTTGCGCCACGACCACAACACCACGGTTTTTCTCACCACCCACTTTATGGACGAGGCCGATGAACTCTGCGATCGCCTGGCCATTCTGTACCACGGACAGCAGGTGGCGATCGGCACTCCAGCTCAGCTTAAGGCCAGCATACCCATGCCCAACGCCACCCTAGATGACGTTTTTATCCACTACACCCAAGACCACTGTACGACTGACGAGGAGAGCAGCTACCATGACACATCCGCAACCCGTCGAACTGCACGGCGGCTTAGCTAAGCAACGGCTGTCTGGCTTTAGCGTGCAGGAATTTATCGCTAAGACATTGGTGGCGGCGGAGCTAGATATTCGCAAACTCCGCCATGATCCGCTCCAGTTGCTGATGCGGGCGGTGCAGCCTGTTATGTGGCTGATCATTTTTGGGCAGGTGTTTACCGAGGTGCGCGGCATTTCAACCGGTGATCTACCCTATCTAGACTTTATGACGCCGGGTATTTTGGCCCAGAGTGTTTTATTTCTATCGGTTTTTACCGGCCTGTTAGTGATCTGGGAAAAAGATTTGGGGATTTTACATAAGCTGATGGTCAGTCCGGCCCCGAAGTCGGCTTTGGTGTTGGGGAAGGCGATCGGGGTGGGAGTGCGGTGTCTCTCCCAGGTGATTGTTATCTATGGGGTATCGGTGCTGTTGGGGGTGAATCTTAACTGGCATCCCGTTGCCTTACTCGGAGTGGTGAGCATCGTTATGCTGGGGGCAGCCTCATTTTCGACCCTGTCGCTGATGGTGGCCTG
>DATNRH010000228.1 GCA_036703605.1 Candidatus Obscuribacterales bacterium
AAAAAGGGCCTTGCGAGTCGGGATTGGTATCCGTAGATAAGCGCTCACCGGCGGCGCAGAGATGCGGTGCGGGGGACAATCAGGAGGTGATGGCGATCTGGTACGCTTCGGCGTGTTGGTGAGTTTTTGTCTCTGCGCTCTTTGAAAATTGGATAAACGAAGAGATATGTGGGGTGTTTGGTCTGTTTCGACGGACGCACTTCAGTATATCGCCTATTAGGGTTTCGGCCCGATGATGTAGGTGTCAGCTTCACTGTTTTGTGGGTTTTCGGTTCTCTTATGAGACTGGAAGCACATGAAGCAATGATAGGCCATCAAGGGTACAGTAAGCCTTTGGTGGTATGTGCTGAGGTTCGAACGTCAAGAAGCCATTCGTGGCTTTCAACTTGAGAGTTTGATCCTGGCTCAGAACGAACGCTGGCGGCAGGCTTAACACATGCAAGTCGAGCGCATCCTTCGGGGTGAGCGGCGGACGGGTGAGTAACGCGTGGGAACGTGCCCTTCTCTACGGAATAGCCATTGGAAACGATGAATAATACCGTATACGCCCTTTGGGGGAAAGATTTATCGGAGAAGGATCGGCCCGCGTTAGATTAGGTAGTTGGTGGGGTAATGGCCTACCAAGCCGACGATCTATAGCTGGTTTGAGAGGATGATCAGCCACACTGGGACTGAGACACGGCCCAGACTCCTACGGGAGGCAGCAGTGGGGAATCTTAGACAATGGGGGCAACCCTGATCTAGCCATGCCGCGTGAGTGAAGAAGGCCTTAGGGTCGTAAAACTCTTTCGCCAGGGAAGATAATGACGGTACCTGGTAAAGAAACCCCGGCTAACTCCGTGCCAGCAGCCGCGGTAATACGGAGGGGGTTAGCGTTGTTCGGAATTACTGGGCGTAAAGCGTACGTAGGCGGACTTGTCAGTCAGAGGTGAAATCCCAGGGCTCAACCCTGGAACTGCCTTTGATACTGCAAGTCTAGAGATCGAGAGAGGTGAGTGGAATTCCGAGTGTAGAGGTGAAATTCGTAGATATTCGGAGGAACACCAGTGGCGAAGGCGGCTCACTGGCTCGATACTGACGCTGAGGTACGAAAGCGTGGGGAGCAAACAGGATTAGATACCCTGGTAGTCCACGCCGTAAACGATGAATGCCAGTCGTCGGGTTGCATGCAATTCGGTGACGCAGTTAACGCATTAAGCATTCCGCCTGGGGAGTACGGTCGCAAGATTAAAACTCAAAGGAATTGACGGGGGCCCGCACAAGCGGTGGAGCATGTGGTTTAATTCGAAGCAACGCGCAGAACCTTACCATCCTTTGACATCCTCAACGCGGCTCTGAGAGATCGGAGCCTTCAGTTCGGCTGGTTGAGTGACAGGTGCTGCATGGCTGTCGTCAGCTCGTGTCGTGAGATGTTGGGTTAAGTCCCGCAACGAGCGCAACCCTCGCCGTTAGTTGCCAGCATTCAGTTGGGCACTCTAGCGGAACCGCCGGTGATAAGCCGGAGGAAGGTGGGGATGACGTCAAGTCCTCATGGCCCTTACAGGATGGGCTACACACGTGCTACAATGGCAGTGACAATGGGTTAATCCCCAAAAACTGTCTCAGTTCGGATTGGGGTCTGCAACTCGACCCCATGAAGTTGGAATCGCTAGTAATCGCGTAACAGCATGACGCGGTGAATACGTTCCCGGGCCTTGTACACACCGCCCGTCACACCATGGGAATTGGGTCTACCCGAAGGCCGTGTGCCAACCAGCAATGGGGGCAGCGGACCACGGTAGGCTCAGTGACTGGGGTGAAGTCGTAACAAGGTAGCCGTAGGGGAACCTGCGGCTGGATCACCTCCTTTCTAAGGATGTTCCTGCTTGATGGGCTTGCCCATTATTTGGAACACTTAGCAGTTCGCTTCTCAAGGCGAACACCCGGCCTTCGGGCTGGGAACTCGGACCGGACACTCCTCATATCTCTTCGTTATCGTTTTTGGGCCTTGGCCTGAAAGCACTGGGGTCGGTAGCTCAGGCGGTTAGAGCGCACGCCTGATAAGCGTGAGGTCGGAGGTTCAAGTCCTCCTCGACCCACCAAGCTTCAAGCGTCGCAAGATGCGGTGCGGATGTGCCGAACGGATGCCGGTTGGCATTGTGTTGCGGCCACAGCTTGCACCCAGACAAGACCGACAGGTATTTTGGCGGCGCCGCCTGGCGACGCTGATGTGCAGACGGGGCGTTAGCTCAGCTGGGAGAGCACCTGCTTTGCAAGCAGGGGGTCATCGGTTCGATCCCGATACGCTCCACCAAGCTTTTTGCCAAAGGCAAAAGCAGCAGCGCCGAAAGTGATACCAAGGCGGCGCGTCAGGTGATTTTGCATAGCAAGAACACCAAAAGCCTTCCGCGACCTACATGATCATATCTTCAAGCCAACATGGTTGGTTTGGACGTCTGATCATCCCCTTCCAGGGGGACAGGCGAAATTTTACATCGTTCAGAGAGCAATACACGAGACGTAAGTTCGTGTGTTTTGGGTTTGAGGCTTCGGCCTTGAAGTCAGCAGCATGTGCCGCGAGGCACGATCGTCTTTTGGACCCCGACCAAGGGTCCTTGAGGGGTGCTGTCATCCTCCAGCCAGTGCGTGCCAGAGGTTCTTCGAAAGGAGAGCGTCGTGGATGGTGTGAAACATGTGAAGTTACAGTCTTTCCAAGTCTAAAATACACTGACCGAGACGTCTGGTCTGGCCTGAGAGGGTCGTTCCAGACATCTAAGAAGCGCAGCTACCTTGCTTGAACCAGCGGGTAGGTGCGGTCAAATGACTTTTGATCGGAAGGATCGGGATGGACGTTATGGGTGCCTTCGGGTGTTCATGGTGTCTGTCTTTACTCTTCTGGATCAAATCAAGCGCGATAAGGGCGTTTGGTGGATGCCTAGGCAGCAAGAGGCGATGAAGGACGTGATAATCTGCGATAAGCCAGGGGGAGCCGATAATAGGCTTTGATCCCTGGATCTCCGAATGGGGCAACCCACCTGATTGTTTATTGTTGTTGCTTCGCACCATGAGAATGGTGTGCGGCAATCATCAGTAAGCAAATCCAGGTACTTTCAACCTGAATACATAGGGTTTTAAGAGCGAACCCGGGGAACTGAAACATCTCAGTACCCGGAGGAAAGGAAATCAACCGATACTCCGTTAGTAGTGGCGAGCGAACGCGGACCAGCCGAGCCTTGCGTGTGAGTGGAACCAGTTGGGAAGCTGGGCAATATGGGTGATAGCCCCGTACACGAAGCACAAAGGGACGTATTAAGTAGGGCGGGACACGTGAAATCCTGTCTGAAGATCGGGGGACCACCCTCGAAGGCTAAGTACTCCTTGCTGACCGATAGTGAACCAGTACCGTGAGGGAAAGGTGAAAAGCACCCCGACAAGGGGAGTGAAACAGTTCC
>DATNRH010000229.1 GCA_036703605.1 Candidatus Obscuribacterales bacterium
ACCCTCATTGAAAATTAACCCATAGTTTAAAGGAACAGGGTTAGCTCGTTCTTCTAAGTTCAAATCGCCCTACTTTTTGACTATGGTCTATCCTGTAGATAACGACCAAGAAAGATCAATGGTTCTTTTCGAAGACCATGAATAGTTGAATCTACGATTTTTATAAGTAAGCTCTGAGTTTTTATGGTTAGAATTCTGGTCATTGAAGATGAAGAAATTCTTCGCAGTAACATCGTTGATATTTTAGAAGCAGAAGGGTTTGAAGTTGATCAGGCAGATAACGGACGCTCCGGCGTCCAATTAGCTCAAACTCGATCACCCGACTTAGTTATTTGTGATGTCATGATGCCTGAACTAGATGGACACAGCGTATTATCTGAGCTGCGCCAAGATCCAACGACAGCCCTAGCCTCGTTCATTTTTCTAACAGCAAAGGCGACAGCCGCCGATATGCGCCAAGGGATGAATCTGGGAGCTGATGACTATCTGAGTAAACCATTTTTGCGAACGGAACTTCTAGAGGCGATCGCTACACGCCTGAGCAAACGGCAGTCGATTCTGAAGCTGCAACAGCAGATTGAAAAACTAGAGCAATCTAACTACCTCAAAGACGAGTTTATGAGTACGGCGTCGGAAGAACTGCGGGGGCCGCTTACTAATATTTCAATGGCTGTAGAAATGCTGCGTAAGTCTCCCAATGTGCAGAAAATGCAGCGCTATATTGAACTGATGCGCTCAGAGTGTACTCGTGAATTAAGGCTGATTAATAATCTCTTTGATCTCCAGCGCTTGGAAACTGGGGCTCGGTCTCTCCGTCCAGAGATGATCAATCTGCAGCAGCGTCTGCCCACGATGATTGAACCCTATCGCCAGCAGGCACAAACTGAGCGCCAACTTCTCCAGGTCACTTTGCCACCCTACATTTCGTCTATGGTGACAGATATCACGGATTTAGAGCAAATCTTGGGTGAACTGCTCGATAACGCCTGTCGGTATACATCTCCCCGTGGCAAGATTGTCCTAGAGGTGTCGCGATCGCCCATGCCGGTCGGTTTGGGAGAGCCTCCCTGCTTTATGACGACGTTTATGGTCAGCAACCAAGCGGAGCTTGCGCCAGAGGATGTAGCTTACTTGACATCTATTTTTCAGTCCGCAGAATCGGCTACGAGTAACCGTCGAGGCTTAGGGTTGAAGCTAACGCATAAGCTGGTGAAGCGTCTCAAGGGAGATCTGCAAGTTACGAGCGATGCGGGCTGGACATTTTTTGTAGTGCAACTGCCCAATTATGCCGCTCTTGATTGAGCGTGAGTTCGACGGAGAGCTATTTGTGCAAGCAAGTCTTGGCTGATCGAGGTTGATCTCAAGACTCATCATCGTTCATGAGGATGGCTTCAAGTTCTGCAATCAGCTTTTCAACTTGCTTTCGCTTACTATCGTTTTGCCACGCCTTTTTACGGCGCAACTGGCGACTGAGGTCAGCACAGCGTTGATCCAAGGATGGAGCATAGACCGGTTCGGGAAGGGTGCTCTCCTGGGGGACGTCTGCAAGTGATTCGATACGGGACTGGATGTCTCGTAGGGATAGATCCCCTCGAATAGCGTCTTTGAGTAGGTTCTGCTGCCGCTTGGTTTCCTTCAATTTAGCGATCGCCCTGGCTTTGGTGTAGGCAATCTGTCCTGACCGTAGGGCTTCTAAAAGGTGAGGTGGCAAGTTGAGAAGTGGCAAGCGATGGGTCGCAAACGATGTCCAGGAGAGGGTTCCAATGCTTTGAAAGATAGCCTGAATTTGTTCGAGAACATATTCATCGGCTGTTCCGACAACGTTGTCGGAAGATTTGGCAAGGCGATGTAAGAGGGATGGGATATCTTTGACCGGTTGATTGAGCCGCAATGACAGCAACATAATCAAGCTTTCGGTCTCTTCTACCACATTCAAGTCTTCCCGCTGTAGGTTCTCGACAAGTGCCAACTGCAGGGCTTCTTCGCGGGTCAGGGCTCGCACAACGACAGGAACCTCGTGGAGACCAGCAGCTTGGGCCGCTCGGTAGCGCCGTTCTCCAGCAACCAATTCGTATAAGTTGTCGTCAATGGGACGAACAATTAAGGGCTCCAGGATCCCGTGGGTTTTCACCGACTCGGTGAGTTCCTGCATTTTCTGCGGGTTGAAATGCTTACGAGGTTGATCTTCACTGGTGAGGAGCTGCCCTAGGGCGATGATATGGCGATCGCCTTCAAGGGATGTGTCAGGAAGGGATGTATCAATCGATAGGCTGGGGTCTATCATAGGTGCGGTAGAAACGGCGAGTAGCGCAATGGCTTATACGATAGACAGGAATAGTAGAGACCGCAAGGATGCGATCGCGGTTTTTTGAGAGTTGACCTTCTGACCCTAGCAGAAATGCTTAGGTGTATACGTCACTGACGTCCCAGAATCTGGAAAGCCAAAAAAAAGACTGAGATGTACTCAGTCCTGTTTAGCCATAGCGTTAGACATCGGTGCGGGTCACATGCCTTAGTCCAAGAGCTGAGGGGTATCCCTACGCTGTGGAACGTTCATCCATGGGGCTTAGCGTAGGGATGGTTTAGCTCTGTAGGTCAGGCAGCGATCGCTAGAATGCGTACTGCATCCGTAGGTTTCCAACCCAGATGGTTGGATTGGAGTCAAAGTTGTTGGGATTGTTGATCACATAAAGGGTGGGCGCTAGGGAAATATTGTTGCCCAGGGGATAGAAGTAGGTCGCTTCAAATTCGTACTGAATTCCCCCATCACCGCCGCCCGAGGCTAGAAACTCCCGTCCATCTAAGATGGAAAAGGGAATCAAGTAGGACAGGGTGAGTAGAGCCCCATCTTTCCCAAGGTCGGGAAAGGCCAACCCTGCTTGGAACGACTGAGCGTCAATGCTGCCGTCGCTGCGACCAGCTTGGAGGGGATCAACGTACAGAGAGCCATAACTATAGCGGCTGAAGATCCCAAATCGATCGGTGATGCCCCAGTCAAAGTTGACGCTGTAGGTGTCTGCTGAGGCATTGTCGATGGAGCCACCAAAGCCGTCATCTGCTACGCCATAGATCGGTTCGCTGACGGCACCCCCTACGCCAAAGCCCGTGATATTGCCGTTCTCGTCCCGAATCGCCGCATTGGCTAGCAGGTAGGAGCGAGTGTAGGTAAACCGGATATTGGCGCGGCTGCTCGGCGAGTA